>JAUXAX010000065.1 GCA_030619685.1 Dehalococcoidia bacterium | reverse complement strand
GAAAACCGCTATGGCAAGCAGGAAGTCATTGATTGGTTGAAAAGAGCACATTTGGTGGATATTCGAGTTTTATCTGGGCGCGGATGGAGAGCTTGGGGTAGAAAGGTATAGCATACCAGCTATGCATCGTCAAGAAGCTTAGTTGCTCTCGGATGCTTTAGAAAGGAGCATCGGGGGAATGAAAATCCTTTTTCTATCTTCATATCCGAATGAATGTGCAGGGACAAGATACAGGATAATGCAGTATATCGGATATCTACGAGAGAAAGGATGTGATTGTACTGTCAGGTCTTTCTCAACTAACAAGTTATACCGTATGCTGTACACAAAAGAGCAGAGAACCAGGAAAATGTTAGAGATGCTCTTTTCGATAGCAAAGACTCTATTACAGAGCATCAAGGCATTCAATTATGATGTTATTGTGGTCTATAGAGAAGCAATGCTTTTAGGTCCGCCAATAATTGAGTGGTGGATAAGTCGTGTTGTAAGAAAGCCTATAGTGTTTGACTTTGACGATGCGATCTTTATCCCTTTCGAAAGTCTCACCTATGGGAAAATCGCCAATTGGTTGCGATGTTTTGGCAAGTATGAGCAGATCATCCGAATGAGTTCTCAGGTGATCGCCGGCAACGAGTATTTAAGAGATTATATTGTTAGATTCAATCCCAACGTTAGTGTCATCCCCACGGTGGTTGACACGGATTTGTTTATGCCCTTATCGGACAAGAAGATGTCTAAACGGCCAGTACTTGGTTGGATCGGCAGCCATTCAACAACAAGATACCTTGAGATGATTCTCCCTGCGCTAGGCCGATTAGCGAAGCAGTATGACTTTGTGTTAAAGGTTGTCGGAGTGAGCGAGCCTGTAAAAATCCAGGGGGTGGAATGTATTAACCATGCATGGCAATTGGATAGGGAAGTTGAAGACTTTCAAAGTTTGGATATAGGGCTTTATCCTCTTCCAGATGATCCTTGGGCGAGAGGAAAGTGCGGCCTTAAGGCGATCCAATACATGGCAGTAGGGATTCCTGCTGTCTGCTCAGCAGTGGGGGTCAACAAGGAGATCGTGCAGGATGGGGTCAACGGCTATCTGGCGGAAAGAGAGGGAGAGTGGATAACCAAACTAGAATCACTATTAGATGACCACGAATTGCGTCGCCGTTTGGGAGCAACTGGCAGAGCCACCGTAGAGGAGAAGTACTCAGTAAAAGTGCAGGCACCTAGGTTGCTGGAGATAATGAGCTCTGTCATTGTTGACTAGCTTAGATGGGGAACACAACTGATGGCAGTAGGGATGCTCAAGCGTAATATGCAACAATGTATCTTGATTTGCTCGCTTGGTTCGCTGCTGGGGCTCTTCGCTATCTATTCGAGTTACGATATAGCTGTTGGTACCAGTGGAATGCCGACCACCCTGGGATCCGCTGGAGTAGGGAAAGGGGGAATAAGGGATGGGACAGAGGGTGATATCTCCTCTGTCCCATTGCTCCATCTTTCTGAAATGTGAAAAGCTTGGGTTCTAGGAGGCAAACTTTGTAATGGCACAGCGGATTAGTTATTGGGCTCGACTCACGATAAGTCGTTCAACAGTGCAAATATCCCTGGGGCTGGTTGTTGCCACCGCTATGGGGTTCCTGGCTGTGTGGCTTCCGCCAGAGACCTCGGTTGCCGGGATCATCGCCTTGTTTGGGATGTTGCTTGTTGGATCGCTCATACTGACGAGGACAGAGCCTCAAGACCGGGAGTTCTTGCTGGCCCTTTTTATCCTGGGATTTTGCCTAAGGGCGTTGCTCGCGGTCTTTCTTCACTATTTCCCAATTGTGCCGGAGATGGATGCAGGTCGATATGCAGGGCAAGGCTGGCATTTGGCCAGGTTTTGGAAGGGCGAGACACTTCAGCAGCCGTCTCTGGCCCATAATGCATACGTTAATATGAATGCCATCATATTCTTCGTAGTTGGTTATAGTCCCTTATCGGTCAAGATAGTCAATTGCTTCTTCGGGATACTAACCAGCATCTGCATGTACTTCATTGCCAAGCCTATCTTCGGCAGGCGGGTCGCCAGCATCGCCTCGGTACTAACAGCCTTTTTCCCTTCGTTAATTTTCTGGTCTACCCAGAACCTGAGAGACACCTTGATAGTCTTCTTTCTCTGCCTGAGCATGCTCGGCATCAATGGTATACGCAGAGGGTGGAAGTGGAAATATCCATTGGCCATAGTATCTTCTCTCTGGATGCTGTGGATGCTTCGGTCATCAACATTTAACGGGCTAGTGGCATCATTGATCTTGTCCATTCCTTTGATCATGAAGTCGTCTAGAAGGCGGCTTCTCGCCTTGGGCGGGTTGATTTCGCTTTGGCTACTAGATTTCTTGGTTCTGAAGGAAACCGGGGTGTCTCCCATACAGTCACTGGTGGGGAGCGCTTGGCCCGCTGGAGAACAGACCCACTCCATTCTCACCCATCTGCAGTACCAACTGGATACGATAATTAGAGGAGCACTCCACTTTCGGCTGGGGGGCTCACTGGATACCGCGAGGCTCTCTGTTCCTACCCTTAACTCTTGGAAGGACCTGTTGCTCTTCATGCCAGAGGCGTTAACTCACTACCTCCTGCGCCCCTTTCCATGGGAGAGAGTGACAAGCTATTCTGGCATGATGACCATTCCCGAGATGTTTATCTGGTATGCTTTGATTCCGTTCACCGTGCTCGGCATGCTGAGTGCCGTCAGAAAACGACTAGCTGAAATCGCCCCTATTCTCACCTTTACCATCGTTTTTACATTGTTGGATGCCCTGGCCATAGGGAATTTGGGGGCCGCTTATCGGCATAGAACTCAGGTCTGGGTGTTTTTCCTCCTTTTCGCCAGTGTGGGCATAGCCCGTGTCCTTGGCCACAATACTACAACGGATTTGGAATAAAACGAATCAGAGGCAAGGAAAATCCGTTGCCTTAGACAACCCTTCGGCAAGCCCCTGGTACTGTGTCCCAGGGACAAAGTGCTCAGGACATGGCTCAGGACAAGCCCTTCTCAATAGGGAAATTGGACGCAGATTAACGCAGATACACGCTGATCTTTTTCTCTTGGGCGGAGGAGTACTTTGAGCTTCAAGCATACTGACATAACAGAGTTGATCATCAAGGCATTCTACACAATCTATAACACGCTTGGTTATGGCTTCCTGGAAAAGGTTTACAGGAACGCACTGGCAATCGAACTACGCAAGCTGGGGCTGGACGTGATCCAAGAAGCACGGATCACAGTCTATTACGACGGCGAAGTGGTAGGCGAGTACTTTCCTGACTTGTTGGTGGCTGGCGCTGTGATCGTCGAGTTGAAAGCTGTGAAAAGATTGTTGTCAGAACACGAGGCACAGTTACTCAACTGCCTGAAAGCCACACCCTACGAGGTTGGCCTGTTACTCAACTTTGGCCCCAAGCCTGAGATCAAGCGCAGGGCATTCGATAACTCCCGCAAAGGATCTATGCACTGGCTTGCTGGTTCATAGGAGGCAGATTAACGTTGATTCACGCTGATAACTAACAGTAAGCGAAGCGGCATCTGCGTCATCTGCGTTCGTCTGCGTCCCAATATCTACTCTCAATGACGAATGCACTTTCTATAGATTTTATCCAGACTCCCAGGAAATAGACATGTGCGGCATCTGCGGTGTATACAACTTCCGCGACAATCAGCCCGTCCAAGAGCAACTGCTCCAAAGGATGTGCGATGCGATCGGTCACCGGGGCCCCGACGATGAGGGGATATACACTGATGGGAACATCGGCTTAGGCAACCGGCGCCTTAGCATCATTGACTTAGCCACCGGCCACCAGCCGATGAGCAATGAGGCTTGTGCTGAGCAAGGTCGAAGCGATGGGTCTGTCTGGGTCGTCCACAACGGGGAAATCTACAATTATCGCGAACTGATGGGCGCGCTCAAGGCCAGAGGGCATCGCTTCTCTACTGCCAGCGACCCCGAGGTGATCGTCCACGCCTACGAGGAATATGGGATCGAATGTGTCCACAGGCTCACCGGCATGTTCGCCTTCGCCATATACGACCGACGACCGACGGCGGGTGGCAAGTCGCCGAGGTTGTTTCTCGCCCGCGACCGGTTGGGCATCAAACCGCTCTACTACTATCTCGATGGAAGGCGGCTCATCTTCGCCTCGGAGATCAAGGCTATCCTGGCAGATAGCAGCGTCCCCCGCCAAATCAACTACAAGGGGCTGAATAACTTCTTCACCTACGGCCACGCCGTTGCGCCCGATACGATCTATCAGGGGATAAAGAAGCTCCTTCCTGGGCATTATCTCAGGTGTGACAATGGGGAGATTCAGGTCAAAGAGTACTGGGACCTATATCCAGATGAGGGGCAGGGGAATGAAGCAGCAGAGTCGCTTACCGAGGCCGGGTATGCCGACAGGGTCTACGAGCTTTTGCAGGATTCCGTGCGCTACCGGTTGGTGAGCGACGTGCCCCTTGGGGCCTTCCTGAGCGGGGGAATTGATTCCAGCACCGTAGTGGGCCTGATGAGCACGCTGATGGATCAGCCAGTCAAGACCTTCTCCGTGGGCTTCGAGATCGGCGGGGCCTACAGCGAGCTGGACGATGCCAGGCTGGTGGCCGAATACTTCAAGACGGATCACCATGAACTAAGGGTTAAGTCCAGCGAGCTCGTTGACGCGCTGCAGAAATTGGTCTACCAGTACGATGAGCCCTTTGGGGATGCTGCTTGTTTCCCTACCTATCTCGTCTCCAAGTTTGCCCGAGACTATGTCAAAGTAGCCCTCACCGGCGAGGGCGGCGATGAGATCTTCGGCGGCTACCGCCGCTACTTGGCGGAGAGGTTATCGCCGTTATATCAAAGCCTCCCTCTCTTTCTGAGAGAGAAGGTTGTCGCCAAAGCGGTGCACAGCCTGCCGCGGTTCAGGAGGCTCAAGAAAGCTGTAAGCGCCATGTCCGTTCCCTCCCCTGACGTCAGATACGGCTCCTGGCTCACGGTTTTTGACGATGAGATGAAAATGGAACTCTTCTCCGCCCAGGTGCAGGAGTTGACCCGGCGATACGATTCCTTCGAGGTGTACCGACGCTATTACAATAGAAACGGCAGCCTTGACCTCCTCGGTAAGCTAATGTACACTGACCTGAAGACCTGGCTACCCGACACCTACCTGGAGAAGACCGACAAGGCAAGCATGGCCGTTGGTTTAGAGGCCAGGGTGCCCTTCCTGGATCACCAGTTGGTGGAATTCGCTGCCCAGATGCCGTCACGTTACAAAATCAACGGATTGACAACCAAGTACATCCTGAAGAAAGCCATGAGGCGACTGCTGCCCAAAAGCGTTTTGAGGAAAAGAAAACACGGTTTCGCCGTGCCCACCGACCCCTGGTTTCGCGGCGAGCTGAAGGATTTCGTGTTCGAAATACTGATGGACGAGAGAACCAGAAGCAGGGGCTATTTCGATTTCGATTATATCGAGAAGCTATACAAGCTACACGACTCCGGGAAAGAGGTTTATGACTCCCAGCTATGGCTGCTATTGAATTTTGAATTGTGGCATAGGGGTTTTATGGATCAGTGAAAGGGGGACTAAAGCCGTTGGACTGGCCCCATGCCTCGGTTGTAGTCATTGATCGGAATGGCAGACATTTCCTTGAAGCCTGTCTCTCCTCACTTCAGGCTCAGACTTACCCAGATTACGAGATAATCCTCGTGGACAATGCCTCGACTGATGACTCCGTCAGCTTTATTGAAAGCAGGTTTCCTGGGGCAAGCATAATTAAGAACGAAACCAATCTGGGCTTCGCTGGGATCAACCGAGGGATTCTGGTTGCTGAAGGGAAGTACGTTGCTATCATCAACCACGATACCAGAGTTGACAGCAATTGGCTAAAGGCGCTCGTAGAAGTGGCGGAGTCCAGCGCTGAGATAGGCATGTGTGCACCAAAGATACTGTCCCTGCGGGATCCCTCTTTGATCGAGTCTGTTGGTCTTGCTATCTATCCAGACGGTATGGCAAGGATGAGGGGCTGGCTCGAAAAAGATGTGGGCCAATACGATGAGGTGCAAGAGATTCTTCTGCCAAGCGGTTGCGCAGCGCTGTACCGCAAGGAAATGCTAGATGAAGTTGGTCTCCTTGATGAGGATTTCTTTGCTTATTGCGAGGATGTTGATCTAGGACTACGAGGGCGTCTCGCTGGCTGGAAAGCAGTGCTAGCGCCGTCAGCCGTCGTCTACCATCACTATTCTGGTTACGCGGGCGGCTATAGCCCGTTGAAGGCCTTTTCAGTGGAGCGGAATCACCTCTGGGTGGCACTGAAGAACTTTCCAGTGAGGATACTGCTCCTGGTTCCCCTTTACGCCCTGTGGAGGCATTGTCTTCAACTATATGCAGCTCTAGCCCCTCGTGGGAGTGTTGGCCAATTTCTCAAGGGCGCCTCAGCAGTAGAAGGGGCGTTAATCTTGGTGAAACCCTACCTGGCGGCTGCCTGGGGGATCCCACGGATGCTGAGAAAGAGGCGTAAGATACAGGCGAAGAAACGGGTATCAGAGGCGGAGATAGCGGAATGGTTCAAGAGATATCAGCTTAGTCCGTGGCAGTTGGTGTTTACCGAGTAATCAATGGGGAGGCCATGAACATCTTAAGAACGATCGAGTGTTTCTATCCATCCGTCACAGGCCCGATGAACCAGGCCTTCAGGATCTCCTCTGAGCTCGAAAAGAGGGGTATCAGATCGCCCATTCTCACCACGTATCTCGACGTCGAAGGTTCTCTTCCGAGCGAGGACAGGTTCGAGAGCGTCCACGTCAAGTGATTCAAGAACCAGTTGAGGGTCATGCGCTACTGCGTGAGTTTGGGGATGCTTTCCCATCTTAAGGACTTCGACATTATCCATAGCCACAGCTACCGAAGCTTTCAGTCTGATCTTGGGTTTCTAGCGGCAAAGACCAAAGGAAAGCCCTTTGTCATTAACACCCACGGCACACTGTTGTCATATCGTTACATTTTGAAGAATCCTCTGTACTCGCTACCATATGTTGCCTATGATCTGCTGACGCTAAAAAGCAGCGCTCGAAGGGCCGACGCGGTTGTTGTCTCATCAAGGCAAGAATATAAGAAGCCACAGCCTTTGGCATCCCGAGAGCCAAAGTAAGGCTTGTACCCGTGGGGATTGACATCGAGTCATATCAGCCCAGGCATGGGGAACCTCATGATGAGTTAAGATTGCTCTTTGTCGGCCGCATCTCACGGAACAGAAATCTAGAGCCCATATTGCGGGCTCTAAACTACGTGAAAGGGGTCGGGCTTTTTATCGTGGGTGGAGAGATGAGGAGCAGCGGCTTGTTGAAGGGCGAGTATCTGGACGAATTGAAGCGTTCAGCATTAGAATGGGGCGTGGAAGGCAAGGTGACGTCTGTGGGTCCAGTGTATGGACAAGAGCTGTTGCAATATTACAACAAATGTGACATTTTCATCTACACCTCAAAATACGAGAGCTTCGGGCAAACCATTTTGGAGGCCGCTGCGGCTAGCTTGCCTGTGATATCCACGCCGGTGGGTGTTGCCAATGAGATCGTTGTAGATGGAGAAACCGGATTCCTAATTAACGAAGAGCCAGAGATGATAGCGTCGGCAGTGCACGAGCTTTTTGATATCAACGCTTGGAGACAGATGGGAGAATCAATACGGAATATCGTACAAAGGGACTACAACTGGAACAATATAACCGAAAGATATACTAACATCTACCAGGCCTCTGGCGTAAGAACTGTACACAGGAAGTCCAAGACGACAAAAGGGGGCATGGATTGCCGGAGCAGTACAAAAGGCAGTTCTATGAAAAGACGCATCGAGATGATTGGGATCAGATTAAGCCCCATGGCATTTTAGGTTACCTCTTTCTGAGGCTGCGGCGCTTTGAAAAGTCGGGAGGTGAGGCGGTCTTTGAATTACTTCCTTATGGAGAGAAACTATTGGATGTGGGCTGCGGAGATGGCTCGTTAGTGTGGAGGGCCCTGGAAGAGTTTGAGGAAGTGTACGGCATCGACATCGCATTAAGTGCAGTATGCAAAGCGCAGATCAAGATAAATACAAATCATATGGGTCTTGCCAAGACATACTTAATGCTGGCCAACTTGGACCTGCAGGCGCCTTTCAAAGAGGCTTCTTTTGATGCCATTACTTGTGTGGCAGTGCTTGAGCACCTATTTGACCCATACCACGTGATTTCGGAGTTCCACCGATTGTTGAGAAAAGAGGGAATCCTGATCATAAACGTTCCCAACACAGCTTGGTTGCCATATAGGCTGAGTTTACTGTTTGGGAAACTTCCAATAACCTCAACCCATCACTGTAGAGGCTCCTGGGATGCAGGACACTTGCACTATTTCACGTTCGAAGCCCTTACGAAACTGCTCGAAGAGCAGGGGTTTCAGGTGGTTCAGAGATCGGGTTCTGGAGTATTCGCTGAATACCGTAGATGGTGGCTACCTCTTCTCAGTGCTGACATCATACTCAAAGCTGTAAAGAGATAAGAGAAAGGTACAAACAATTGAGGAAGATCTACGCAGATGCAAGGACTTGATACTAGACGGAAACACAGGATTCCGGTAATTGGGATAGGTGGACGAAACAACATTCCTGGACATTAATCATGATCCAGTGTCCAAAGGCTATTCATATGCCCTGATCGACCTGAAACTCCCCTATCCTGGCGATAAACGAGTGTTTGGTTGGGATGATTATCCACACGAAGGAATAGAGGAAATCAAGAGCCTGAAGAGCTAGCCCCACCACTTTCAAAGAAGGCGAGAAGGCGGGTGGATCTTTGAGGAATCGGAGATGAGAGGGGATGTAGAAGCGGAGATCGAGATGGTCATAGCACAAGTCAAAGCTTACTTGAAAACGTTGCAGGAATAGCGCCTTAGGTGTGCAGCACAAGGTGGTTATGAGAACGAACCACAAAATCCTAACCATCATCCCTGCCTACAACGAAGAGGATAGCCTCGGTGAGGTCATCGCCCGCGTCAAGCAGGATGCCCCCTTCGCTGATATCGTGGTCATCAACGATGGCTCCACCGATGCTACTGCGGCCATCGCCGAAAGGATGGATGCTTTCGTTATCAATCTGCCATATAACCTTGGCATCGGCGCGGCTATGCAGACGGGGTACATCTTCGCCAGGGAGATGGGCTACGACATCGCCGTTCAGGTGGATGCGGACGGACAGCACGACCTGGCGGAAATTCCTGCGCTCATTGCTCCGGTATTGAAGGGCGAAGCAGATGTGGTGATCGGCTCTCGCTACATCGAGGATCGGGGCTACATCACGCCCCTTCTCCGGCGGGTGGGCATCTTCATCCTAGCCCACACCATCTCCTTTATCATCGGCCGTAAGCGAAGCGGCGTCTTTTGTAAGCGGAGCGGCGTCACCGACACCACCTCAGGCTTTCGGGCTGTCAATGGCAAGGTGATCGACTTCTGTGCCAGGGAATATCCCCATGACTACCCTGAACCGGAATCTCTGGTTCTTTTTCACTGGGCGGGATTTGTTATTAGAGAGATTCCGGTAACGATGAATCCCCGCCATGGTCGGAAATCCTCCATCACTCCGTTTAGGTCTTTTTATTACACGATCAAAGTGTTGTTGACCATCTTTATCGGATTGCTAAGAGAACCGCCAGTAAGATCAGTATTCAGTTAAGGTGCAACGCACTCTTAAATCACGGCTTTTGAGAGTCAGCCGAAGTGCGTTGCACCTTATAACGGCATAGGGAGAATAGGAGTTGTTTGAGAGAGTCGAGATCACTGCCATCCTGGGTTCGGTGAGTCTGTTGCTCATCGTCTTGGAGTTGGTGAGGAGAAAGAGACTCAAAGAGGAATGTTCTTTACTGTGGCTTTTGACTTCCATTGCTCTCCTCATACTTTTCCTTCTGGAGGAGCTTGCTCGATGTATTAGCTCGACTGGTGGGCATCTTCTATCCCCCTACAGCCCTCTTTGTGGTCGGTTTTGGCTTCGTGTTGTTGATCTTGCTCCACTTTTCGACGGTCATCTCAAAGCTATCCACAGAGAATAAGGAACTGGCTCAGAGGCTAGCCATCTTAAGCTGGAAACTGCGTAACCTGGCAAGCAAGACTGATAGTGGGTTGGCCCTGGAGGAGCAGGAAGATGAAGGCGCAAATGAGACAGCGAAGTAAAACTTGGAAATTGGAGGTCTAGCTATCACTTTGTCGTCGTATTCAGTACAAGCACAACCGAGGAGCTTGCCTGTCATTGCGAGCTGTTCCATGGCGCTGTCGCGCCACTCATTGGGCAAGAAACATCACCGACACCGAATCGAAACTAGCATCCTGAGTAGCGACGGAGCGTAGCGCAGTCGCGTATCGAAGGGTGCGGGTCTTACCAAGCACGGTGCTCTGTGATGGGCCGCACCCTTCGATACGATCTCGGCTTCGCCTCGGTCTACTCAGGATGCTCCGTTGAACTTGCATGCAAACGCCGAGGAGCCAAGCTTGTTTCTTAGTAGGAGCGCAGCAGAGCCTGCCCTGAGCCTGCCGAAGGGAAGCAATCTCCTGCCTTCAATGCATATGTACCCTGGAGATTGCTTCGCGGAGTTTATCCTGAGGTATCGAAGGGCTCGCAATGACACCTTTGAGGCTCTCATTCAGGCCGTATAGCTGCTCCCGGTCGCTAGTTGAGCGCAATCGGTACCAAAAAGTGATAGATGGCTAGATTGGAGGTTGGAAGTTGGAAATTGCAAAGCGGTTCTGGGGACGTGTGCGGCAAGTGGCTGCACAGAAGAGGCAAGTCTATTTCGTTGTAGCTCTGTTCTTAATCGCTCTCTTGATCCGATATCTGGTCTTTCTTTTCTATTTCGACGCCAAGATCCCATTTGGTGCTGACTCAGATGACTATATTGGGTTCGGAAGCTCGTTAGCTCTAGGGGATCTTAGTTTGCCTGAATACCTGGTTCGTGGAGGATATGCCAATACCATCTTATATCCGCTCTTCCTCGCGGCCCACTATAGAGTTTTCGCATGTTCCCAATCTCCGGTCATCGTGACCCAGGTCGTCTTGAGTTCGTGCATCGTGGTCATGATTTTTCTTATGGCATTAGAGACTATCGGAAAGAAAGGGGCCTATTTGGCTGCCTTAATCGCAGCAGCTTATTTCTACGAAATCCAGTGGGCATTCTACATTTTGACCGAAACGCTGTCCCTCTTCCTGATCACCCTTACCTTCTACCTCTTCGTCAAGTACTCTGGCACGCATAGGCGGCTGCATCTTCTCGCTGCTGCCATCGCCCTGGCTCTTAGCCATACTTGCCAGGTGGGACAATGGAGTATTCATCCCGGCCATCTTTCTGTGGCTTGCATTTAATTTAGACTTGCCCAAACCGTTGGATAGCCCCGCGAAGGTACTTCTTATCTACCTCATTGTGCTTGTGATAGCATGGCCTTCTGTTGTGCATCAATTGTCCAGGACGCGCGCCATCTTCTCCGTTGGCATCCAATGGGACTTGTGGCACAACACAAGAGGCGGATT
>JAUXAX010000047.1:0-15000 GCA_030619685.1 Dehalococcoidia bacterium | reverse complement strand
GGTGGAGCTTCATGGGGGGGCAGATATGGGTGAAAAGCCATGTAGGCAAAGGCTCAACGTTCAGCTTCTCATTGCCCCTAAAAGGCCCCAGTCGGTAGAAAAGAAGACCAAACCTCTGCTGACTCCCTAGCCTGCGTAACCCAATCACTCAACTAACTCCAATTGAAGCCCCGTTAGCCTCTGTGTTGACAACCTCACTCCACTAATGGTATGTTAGAGATAGGAAACTGAATCAATCCCGCTGCAATCTTGGAGGGTACTAGCATGAGAGAGAAAGTGGAGGCTGCCCTGGCTCAGATAAGACCCAGTCTGCAGGCAGACGGAGGCGACGTTGAACTAGTAGATGTCAGCGATGGCACTGTGACAGTGAGACTAACCGGCGCCTGTGGTGGATGCCCCATGGCGGCGATGACGTTGAAGGGCGGGGTGGAACGGATAATAAAGGAGCAGATCCCCGAAGTCGTTGAGGTAATCGCCCTCTAGGAAGGTGCTTCGGCCAAGAGATTCATCCTGCAGTTTGCGCATTGATGAGTCACTCCTTGAACCCTGTATCTTATACCCCTTTTTCCAGTTCAAAGGCTCTGTGCAAGGCCCGTGTGGCATCGCCCGCCTTAGCCGCATCGATAATGCAGGTTATCCTTATCTCCGAAGTAGTAATCAACTCTATATTGATGCCCTCCTCGTAGAGAGCGCTAAACATCCTAGCTGCATATCCCGGCGCAGTTTGCATGCCAGCCCCGATAATACTCACTTTCGCCAGTTTGGTATCGCTGACGCACTCACGAGCACCGATGGACTTAACCACGGGCTCGATCGCCTTCATTGCTTCAGCAAGGTCACTCTTGGCCACAGTAAAGGTCAGGTCGGTGATCCTATTGATGCTGGCATTCTGCACAATCGTGTCTACACTTATGTTCGCCTTGACCAACGGATCGAAGATAGCGCTGGCAACACCCGGCTTATCGGGAACACCGACGATCGTTACTTTAGCTACATTGAGGTCATGGGCTATTCCTCGCACCTTGTTTTTAACCTCCATAGGAGCACCTCCGTGAATAAGAGTACCTGGTTTGTCGCTGAAACTGGAGGCCACCAAGATGGGCATTTTGTACACCTCCCCCAGCTCCACAGCCCGTGGGTGCAAAACTTTGGCCCCGTAGGATGCCAATTCCAGCATCTCCTCGTAGCCTATTTCATCCAGCCTTCTTGCCTCCGGAACCAGTCGAGGATCAGCAGTGTAGACTCCATCGACATCGGTATAGATCTCGCACCTATCTGCCCCCAAACTCACCGCCAAGGCCACCGCCGTCGTATCAGAGCCGCCACGGCCCAGCGTGGTGATATCCATCTCCTCGCTTATCCCCTGAAAACCAGCAACGATTACGATCCTGTCCTTTTCAAGCTCCCTTGTGATCCGATCAGGATCGATGCCAAGGATTCGGGCGCGGCTGTAGACAGCATCCGTTCTGATCCCCGCCTGAGCACCGCTCAGACTAATCGCCTCAGCCCCCAGTAACCTCAAGGCCATAGCAAGCAGAGTGCTGGACACTATCTCACCAGTGGAGAGGAGGACATCAAGCTCCCGGTCATCAGGATGGTCCGTCACCTGGTTTGCAAGCCTGATCAGCTCATCGGTAGTCTTTCCCATAGCCGAGACCACCAACACAACCTGGTTACCCCTCTCTTTGACTGCAACAGCCCGTCGGGCAACGTTCTTGATCTTGTCGGCATCAGCCACAGAGCTGCCGCCATACTTTTGCACAACGACTGCCATCATCCCCCCTGGCCTTGTATTAACTTTCCCATGATAGTATAGCCCTCCTCGACAAAAAACCCCCTGCTCTTTGCCTCAGCTTCGCTGAACGCCTTCGCACCCGTGGCTTGAAAACCCGGGCCCCAGAGTACGAATGGAACCGGGTCTGGAGTATGGGTTTGGACTTCAATAGGTGTTGCGTGATCAGGCATAGCCAGTATGCGGAGACTATCCCTCCCACCAGAAAGGAGCTGGCCCACCATGTCCCGGTCCACCCGCTCGATGGCCTCTACCTTCTCATCGATGCGGCCGACATGGGCAGCTTCATCAGGCGGTTCGACATGGATGAACACCAGGTGATGCTCCTGCAGCGCCTTCAGGGCACCGGCTACTTGCGCAACATAGTCGTTGTCCAACCCAGATGTCACCCCTGGGATATCTAGATTTCCTATCCCCGCCATCCTTGCCAGACCCCTGAGCAGGTCGACCCCCGATGTCATGGCGGCATCGAGGCCGTAGACCTCTGTGAAGGGCGCCAGTTTGGGGATTTTCCCACTACCCCAAAAGAGCCAGATCATGGTAGCGGGGATTTCTCCGCGAGATTCTCGCGCCTTATTCACTGGGTGGTCGCGCAGCACATCTACAGAGCGTGCCATGAGGTCTCGCAATAGCTCGCTCCCCGGCCCGTGAGGAAGGAATTCATCGATGGGCCTACCATGAATATCATGCGGTGGAGTGCAGGTCGCCAGAAGCGTATCCGCACGCCCTTTCATCTTGCAAATGTGCCTGTAGCTAACCCCCTGGTAGAAATGTGTTGTCTCATTGCCAAGGCTCTCCTCTAGCGTGATAATTAAGGCCTGAGCTTCGCCGTCGCTTATGTGACCCGAGCTATAGTCTCTCATCTTCCCATCATCAATGGCGACCAGGTTGCAGCGAAAGACAACCTCCCCCTCAGTGATAGGGATACCCATGCCTATAGCCTCGATTGCGCTCCTGCTCTGGTAGTAGACCTTTGGATCGTAGCCAATTATAGACATACAGGCGCATGCGCTGGAGGGCTCCATCCCCGGCGGCACCGTTTGTACCAGTCCCAGGGCACCCTCCCTTGCCATCCGATCGAGGTTTGGAGTATGCGCCAGCTCCAGGGAAGTTTTATGCCCACGCTCTGGAAGCGGCCAGCCTGAGGCGCCATCAATAATCACAACGCAGTACTTCACGACTAGTTAAGTATAGCGGTGTATAGGAGTCAATTCAAGAAGGCCTTTATTGTTACTCAGAGCAGCAGTAGGGTGGGTCAGGTGGCAACGGAACCCAGCGCGATCGCGACTGGCGTGGAATGGAAGTCAGTTAAGGGGGATGGATTTGGAATGGTAGGGCCAAGTGTAGCGCCAGGGTCCTTGGGCCTCAAGAGAAGACATACCGTCGCTAACGTGACAGCGAAGAGGTTTTCAGGAGGTAGCGACCGTCCTCAGTGGGAAATACCTCCCTTAGAGGGAAGGTGCGACCAACCTCGATAGCGGTGAAACCATATTTACCGCGGATGCGATCAATAGCACTGTTGAGCCGCTCCAGCACTTCCGCCCAGGGATCAAACATATTGAGCTGCCTGCCTGCGATCAGGTTCGATACCCCGATCCCGATAAGCCGCACTGGCGTAGCCCTCTGCTCAAGCGCTTTTTCCAACAACTGGCGTCCAACCTCAAAGATAATCCGGTCGGTGTCAAAAGCCTCCTTCAGGGTACGACTGCGAGTAATCGATTCGAAATCAGCGTACCTCAGCTTTAGAGTCACACACCTCGCCTGCTTGCCCTGAGAGCGGAGGTCTGCGCCCACTCTCTCACCAAGGTAATGCAGGGTGGCACTGAGGAAGGCACAATCCGAGGTATCCTCACCAAAAGTGGTTTCGCGGCTTATGGACCTGGGTGGAGCAGGAGCCTCCACCTTCCTGTCATCAATCCCATTAGCATAGCGGTGCATCACCTCACCATGCACGCCAAAGGTCTGCTTCAGAAAAGAAAGCGGCAGGCGGCCAAGCTCACCTATGGTTGAGGTCCCCAGCCTATTCAGCGCGCACTCAGTCTTCGAACCGACGCAGGGGAGTTTGGCGATAGGCAAGGGATCGAGGAAAAGTCGCTCCCCACCAGGCACAACCTCAATCAGTCCATCGGGCTTGGACACATCCGAGGCGATCTTAGCCACCACCTTTGAATTGGCGATCCCTACCGAGGCGGTGAGACCCAGATCGCCCTTTATCCGCCTCTTTATCCCCAGCGTGGTTTCCTTGACGGGCCCATAGATTGGCTCGAACCCAGTGAGGTCCAGATAAGCCTCTTCCAGCCCCAGCGGCTCAATATCGGGCGTAAACTCAGCCAGGATATCCTGAAACCCTGCCGAGGCATCACGGTAACGATGGAAGTCCCCCCTAAGGAAGATAGCGTGGGGACAGAGGCGTTGGGCAACGGCCAAGGACATTCCAGCCCTTAGGCCATAGACTCGCGCCTCATAGGAAGCACAGGCGACCACTCCACGGCCCTTAGGGTCACCACCAACCACCACTGGCTTGCCTCTGAGGGCAGGGTCCAATGTCCGCTCTACTGAGACAAAGAAGGCGTCAAGGTCGATATGCAGGATACGGCGCGTCATTTCTTACCGTCATAAGCACATTAGTTCTAACACAATTATATGCTCTCCCCAATATTATTGTCAAGAGATAGGCGTTGATTTGCCCCCAAATAATGTATATACTAGCAAGAAAATCCAGACCAATGGACAGGAGGTGAGAAGATGCCAGAGGAAGAAGTCGGCAGGGTAAGCACGTTCTTTGCGCAACCGGTGGTGGCAGGCATTGATTTGACCTCTACTCTCAACGTCGGGGACAGAATTCACATTCAGGGACACACTACCGACCTTGAGCTTACGGTGGAGTCGATGCAAATCAACAATGTAGACGTCAAACAGGGCAACTCAGGGGATTCCATAGGGATCAAGGTCCCTGACCGAGTGCGGCCCGGCGACCACGTCTATAAGATCACCGAGTAAGATAGCCAGGGGATTGACAGCGCATTTACAGCGCAGTTCTTTCGGCTACTAGGAGGCTGATATGGCCTTGCTCAAGTTTGCCATCTCGATTGCGTGCAGCGCAGCCTGAGAACCGTAATTCCCTGCCTTCGCCCCTGCCCTCTCTATGGCTTGCTCCAAGGTGTCAGCAGTGATTACGCCTAGGATGACCGGCAGCCCGGTATCCAATCCCACCTTGGCTATACCCTTGCTAACCTCAGCAGCAATGTAATCGAAGTGTGGCGTTCCGCCGCGGATCACGGCACCGAGACAGACTACCGCGTCATACCTTCCCGACTCAGCCATCTTCTTGGCGATGAGAGGTATTTCAAAGGAGCCCGGTGTCCAGGCAATGTCGATATCTTCCTCTTTGACGCCGTGGCGAGACAATGCGTCCTGTGCCCCCTCCAAAAGCTTGGTAGTTATGAAATCATTGAAGCGTGAGACCACTACCCCAAACCTTAACCCCTCTCCCAACAACTTGCCTACATAGCGATTGGCCACTATTCACCTCCTTCAAATCTCATTCATCCACCTTCAGGAGATGCCCCATCTTCCTGTGCTTGGTCTCAAGGTACCTGATATTCCGCGGATTGGGCTTGGCAAGGATAGGCACCGTCTCCACCACCCGCAGCCCATACCCCTCAAGTCCAATCACCTTTCGTGGATTGTTAGTGAGCAATCTGATATTGCGCACCCCGAGATCAGCCAGGATTTGTGCGCCGATACCATAATCGCGGATATCGCTATCAAAACCCAGCGCCTCGTTGGCCTCCACAGTATCCAAGCCCTGGTCCTGAAGAGCGTACGCCAGAATCTTATTATGCAGGCCGATGCCTCGCCCCTCCTGACGCATGTAGAGGAAAACACCCCGCCCCTCATCAGCAATAGCTTTCATGGCAAGGTCGATCTGCTCCCCACAATCACAGCGCATGCTATGGAACACGTCACCTGTAAGACACTCACTATGCACACGAACCAAGACTGGCTTTTCGCCATCCATCTCACCCCTAATCAAAGCGACGTGCTCATCGGGATCGATGGTGCTCCTATAAGCGATGGCAAGGAAATCCCCGTACCTAGTGGGCAAGCTAGCCTCAGCTACCCGCTCAATTAGCCTCTCATGCAGGCGACGGTAGGCGATGATCTGGGCCACGCTCACAATCTTGATCCCATGCTCGGCCGCCATTAGCTCCAACTCCGGCAACCGTGACATTGTGCCATCCTCGCTCATGATCTCACAGATAACCCCCGCAGGATACAGCCCGGCTATCTTTGCTAGATCCACTACCGCTTCAGTATGGCCAACTCGTACCAAGACGCCACCCTCCCTGGCTCGCAAGGGGAACATATGACCAGGACGGGATATATCTTCAGCCTTGGTACTAGGTTCAATGAGAGCCTTTACCGTGACTGCGCGATCGTGGGCCGAGATACCAGTGGTCACGTCATGCTTGGCTTCAACAGATACGGTAAATGGACTGCCGAACTTGGAGGTATTATCATAAACCATCATAGGGATCATCAGTTCATCCAGCCTCTCCCCGGTCATGGCTATACATATAAGCCCTCTGCCATATCTTGCCATGAAGTTGATCGCCTCCGGGGTGACCTTCTCCGCAGCTATTACAAGGTCACCTTCGTTCTCCCGCCCTTCGTCATCGACGACAATCACGAACTTTCCCGCCTTTATAGCCTCAACCGCTTCTGGTATCATTGCCAGCGCCATTTCAAAGCCTCCCAAACCTAGGTAGCCATAAAGCCATGCTCGCTAAGAAACTCAAGGCTTATGACCGGTTTGCTTTCCACTCTCATCCTTTCCACATACTTTGCTATTATGTCAACTTCCAAATTGACCACGTCCCCCACTCTCTTACCCCCCAATGTAGTGTGTTTCTGCGTGTAGGCAACCAAAGAGACAGCGAAGGAGGTTGCATCACAGCGAATGATGGTAAGGCTGATCCCATCCACAGCAATATAGCCTTTCTCTACCAGGTACCGCATTATGTCCGGCGGTGCAGCGACCTCCATTAACAGCGCTTCTCTTTCCGGCACCATTGAGATGATCTTCCCCGTGCCATCCACATGCCCCTGAACAATGTGTCCGCCAAATCGGCCATCTGCCGCCAATGACCGCTCCAGATTAACCCCCTGCCCAGGAAACAGCGCCCCGAGGTTAGTACGGCGCATGGTCTCAGGCATTACGTCCACGGAAAAGGTACCATCGCTAATGTTGGTAACCGTTAGGCAAGTGCCATTAACGGCAATACTGTCGCCCAACTTCGTCCCCTTAAGAACCTCGATGGCCGAGATGGTGAGCCTGGCCCCCTGTAGCGACTTAGCAGTGCCTACTTCCTCAACAATCCCAGTGAACATCTCCTCGCCCTGATCTCCATTGCCGTTTGCACAACTCCCGTGCTAGGGTCATTCTATCACCTCGCTCTTTACGGTGCAACTATAAGCGTGTAAGGAGGCTGCCTGCGGTGTTGCCGCAGGCAGCCTCCTTCAATGCCCTATCGTGGATCCCGACGCTATATCTACTGGATAGCGTACGCTATCTGTAAGGTTTCCCCATCGCATCAGATTTATCGTCCACCACAGCAGCCGCCTTCCTATACCATCTACACCCTGCTCTACCTTCGACGTTGCCACCTGGCGAAGAACATCAGGGCAACCATGGCAAAAACCAGCGCCCCCATGGCTATCTCGATCTGGCGCAACGGCCAACCTACTGCCGATTCGCCCGACATTTGCTCTTCCCCATCGTAAGTGCCTCCCAGATCAGACTCCACCGAACCAGCGTCCCCTGTTAGAGCTTTCTCCGTAGGGGCCGGGCCTGGTTCAGTAATGGTCTCAGCGGGCTCATCACCTCTCGCTTCGGTCGTATACGCTTCCCCTTCAGGAGTAGGCAACAACATGACAACGTCATGTGGAACAACCTGGAAGAAATCCAGCATAAGCAATACTATGAGGGCGACGGTAGCAAACGCAGTTGCCGGGCGCAGCCAGCGTAGCCGTTGCTGATCAAAGATGCTTACTCGGCCGATATCAACCTCTCTTACTACGAATGACCTCGGTGCTGGCATTTCAGGCACCTGGTGAAGCAGCCCCACCGTCATCTGTAGTGACTCAAGCTCCCTGGAGCAGGCTTCGCACATCCCGAGGTGACGCTCAACAACACCCCGCTCCTCGCTACCGAGGCAGTTATCAATATATTCTGAGAACATACCCCGAACTCTATGGCATCGTGTCTTTCTTCCACCTAGAAACATAGCTACACAACCTTTCCTACTTATCTTGACGAAATTCAGCAGGTAAAAGTTCCCTGCGCTGGAGCAAGACGTCCCTCAGCCGGGCCCGTCCCCTGTTCAGCCGTGACTTCACGGTACCCAGAGAACTGCCCGTAGCTTGAGAGACCTCCTCGTAGCTCAGCCCCTGAATATCACACAGTACTACCGCCAAGCGCTGGTCCTCGGGCAAATGAGTTAGGCCTTCGTTAAGAAACTGGCCCAGCTCACGACGCAGGACATAATCCTCCGGAGACTCAGCATTATTGTCTAGAAGGAGGTCTCCTGATTTCTCCAATAGAGTGTCCAAGGACGTAACACGCGCGTGCCTTGCCACCCTCATCTTGTCGTGACAGGAGTTGGCGGCGATGCGCAAAATCCACGACTTAAAACTGCCCCCTCTAAACTTGCCGATGGCTCTATATGCGGAAAGAAATGCATCCTGAGTGGCATCCTCGGCCGTCTCAGAATTACCCAGCATCCGCAGGGCAAGGTTATAGACCAAGCGCTGATATTGCTCAACGAGCAGGTTGAAAGCCTCGATGTCTCCTGCTCGACTGCTCGATATCAATTCCTGTTCTTCCATCAACACTCCGTTTGCGAGGTACCATGAACCCTAGCTGCACTTGACGGGATAGCTACCTTCTATTTATACTAGACTGGCCCCGGGTAAAGCTGTGCGCATTCTATCATGTTTAGCTTATACATTCTAACCGGGTGATCAGGGCAAAGATGAAAAACATGAGACCTATCTTCCGCGAAGTTCTCCAGATTGTCCTTCTGGCAGTTGTCGTCTTCGTCGTCCTGCATTTCCTGGTACAGAACTTCAGGATCGAAGGCTCCAGCATGGAGCCCAATCTGCACACTAGTCAGTACGTTCTGGTCAACAAAACAGCCTATTGGTTTGGGCATAATCCCAGCAGAGGCGATATCATTGTCTTCCATGCACCCGATCAGCCGCGGGCCGACCGGATCAAGAGGGTAATCGGCCTGCCCGAGGAGACGATAGAGGTAAAAAAGGATGGCACCGTCTATATTAACGGTGATCAACTAGATGAACCATACTTGGTGTCAGCGGATCCCGGCAACAAAATTGGAAGGTGGACGGTGCCCAAGGGCCACTACTTCGTCATGGGAGACAACCGTCTCAACAGCTTCGACTCACGGAGTGTATCCGACCCTGTTGGAGTCCCCCGGAAAAACATAGTAGGCAAGGCGTGGCTCATCATCTGGCCTATCGGTAATTGGGGATTTGCCCCAAACCGCTCTCCCTCATTGAAAGCAACGCCCTAACAGCGACTCCAAGAGAATCAGACCACAGCCATTAAGCTTGAACCTCGTCATCTGATTGACAATTCTCCTACCATAAACTACAATTAGGCACAATTGCGGACCTTCCGGAGGACAGGTGCTATGAAGAGAGAGTTGATGGATATTTTGGCTTGCCCGATGTGCAAAGGCCCCCTTCAGCTCGAGGTCACCGAGGAGGACAAGAACGAGGTAATTACCGGATCATTAAAGTGTACTCAGTGCCCTGAGACTTATCCGATCAATGACGCTATCCCTAATCTGCTGCCCCCGGACCTTCGTGATTAGGGCACAGTAATTCGGTGCAAGTCGCCTTCTGCGAGCCTTTTAAAGACCAAGGTTAGGAGGTAACAACACGCAATGGCCAAGTTTCGAATTGGCGGTGCGATCATCAGCATGGGCTGCCTTGTTCTTGCCGGTCTATTCATATGGGGGCTAGTTGCTGGTGAGCCCTGGCGCTTCTGGGCAATAGCTGCTCCCGTGATTATTGGCTTTTCGGCAGCTTTGGGAATAGGTTTCTCTATTGGCCGACTGATGGCATCTACACGGATTGAAGAGTCCCTCAAGCATCAACCCGAAGAACAAAGCACCCCGGCTTCATCCTCTGAATAGCACTGATCCCAACCATCACTACGGGATATATGCCACCCTTGACTCCGGGGACTCCCAAACCTCAACACGTGACACAACAACCCCACTCAGCCGCCCAACGATCTCTTGATAGACGGTCACAGCGATATTCTCCGAGGAAGGATTGATACTATCGAAGGGTGATATCTCGTTCAGGCAAACGTGATCAAACCGTTTCAGTATCTCACCCAGGTGCTTCTTGAGCTCTGCAAAGTCGAAAGCTATGCCGATGTCATTGAGACCTTCACACTCCAAAGTAACTACGATCTCAAAGCGATGACCATGCATCTCCTCACATTTACCACCGTAGCCTCTCAAATAGTGAGCAGCGTCAAAATGCTGCCTGACTGACACCTGGTACATGTTCCCTCCCGCAAATTATAGTTGCCCCCAAGATTCCTTAGTAATTCCCTCCCTAGTGAGACGGGATTAGGGAGAAGGAGAGCTCACCCTTTCCTTCCCCCTCTTTTCAAGGGAGAGGCATTTGTGTGGAGATTTCTGCAGGATGCTAAGGTGGTTATTCCCTTCAGGTTCAATCTCCCCACACCCCTCACTCCGCCAAGCCCAGCCACCTCAGCCAGCAAATCAACAACCTTCCGCTGGCTAAGAGGATGAACGAACTCAGGAGCGATCTCGACGAGGGGGACAAGCACAAAAGCACGTTCAGCGACACCAGGATGCGGGATGGTAAGCTCGGGGGGGTGGGTCACCAAGTCCCCGTAAAAGAGGATATCTATGTCGATAGGTCGAGGAGCATTGCGAAAGCCACGTTTCCTCCCGAGATCGCTTTCGATTTGCTTTATGAAACGTAGAAGCTCAAAGGGCCCCAGTTCGGTCACCGCTGATACAACCACATTGAGGAACAACGGCTGCTCCTTGTAGCCTAAAGGCTCGGTCTCGTAAACGGAGGAGATCTCCCTGATAGTCAACTTTTGAGACAGGCGCTCCACGGCCAGAGTCAAACTACCCATCCTGTCTCCCAGGTTTGATCCCAGACCGAGGTATATCGTAGCTGGCAAAGAGATATCCGCCGAATCCGCCATCTCAATTCCTGCTCAGGAAGGGCCCCCTCTGACGATAGCATCGCTCATCCGGACAACTCGAACCATCTGACCCACGTCGTGCACCCTCACTATATCGGCGCCACCGGCAATACCGATGGCCACCGAGGCTGCTGTCCCCTCCAAGCGCTGGTCAACAGGCAGATCGAGCACAAGCCCGATAAACGACTTGCGCGAGGTGCCGAGAAGGATAGGCCGTCCGATTGACTTCAACTCTGCTAAGCGGCGGATAATCTCCAGGTTTTGTTCCGCCGTCTTACCGAAGCCAACCCCTGGGTCGATTATGATGTTATTCCAATCAACCCCGGCCTTCAGCGCCAGTTGTATGCTTCTCTTGAGGTCAGCGACAAGCTCGGGAAAGAACTGATGAAAGGAAGCGCCTCTTTGATTCTGTGTGATGACGAGCGGCGCCCCGTTATCTGCTGCCACCCGTGCCAGCTCTGGGTCGCGCTTCAGCCCCCAAACATCGTTGATCATCCGCGCTCCTGCTGCCACCGCCTCTCGTGCTACCGCTGCCTTATAAGTGTCGATGCTTACCGGCACGGAGAGTTCGCTAGCCAACCTCTCGATTACCGGCAGCACCTGCTTCAGCTCCTCCTCAATAGAAATAGGGGTGAAGTCCGGACGAGTAGACTCCCCCCCTACATCGATGATGTCAGCACCATCAGCGACAAAGCGCTGCGCTTGAGCAACAGCAGCATCCACATCGCGAAGACCATCGCCGGAGAAGGAATCAGGGGCAACATTGACAATTCCCATCACATAGGTTCGCTGCCCCCATCTGAACTCTGCATCACCACAACGTGTAACTCCCAGACGGTCTGTTGAAGCACTGTTCATATCGCGACTCAAAGGCAAGCGTCGGTTTACATTATAGCATGACCCGATATCAGTGCCCACAAGTTTACTCAGTGGCTCCATTGTGATAGAATTGAAGGCGCACTAGAAGTCAACAGAACGTCCGCCAGGTATAACCACCAATGCCAATCTACGAATATCGCTGCAACAACTGCCGACGCAGGGTAGAGGTATTTGCCCAGGGCTTTTCCTCGCTCCCAAAGCCTAGCTGTACCCGCTGCGGCAGCGAAGATCTTACTCGGATGTTATCCAAATTCGCCGTCCGCAGATCCAAATCAGACAAGAGCGTCTACGATGACATCCTCTCTGACTCCAAGCTGACTCGAGGCCTGATGCGCAATGATCCCCGTGCTCTCGCCGAGTGGAGCCGCAAGATGAGCCGGGCTGCCGATGAAGACATCACACCTGAAACTGAGGAGCTTATGGACAGGATGGAGGCAGGCGAGGACATCTCCGAGGTAATGGAGGCAATCAAACCACCAGAGCTAAGAGGAGAAGACTAACGGGGTGACCAACCATGCCCATCTATGAGTTTCACTGTAATGCCTGTAATCAGAGAGTAAGCTTCTTCTTGAGGACTGTTAACGATTCCTTGAGCCCTACCTGCTCTGCCTGTGGCAGCGATAACCTGGAGCGCTGCATTTCCAGGTTCGCCGTCCACAAGACCACGAAGACAGTCTGGGAGGAATCCGGGGAACCGACCATGTTCCCCAAGAACCGCGACTACTATAAGGACCCACGCAATATCGGGCGATATACAGAAAAGAGGCTCAAGGAATTGGGCATAGACACGGACAGCGAAGAATACCGGGATACCTTCGCCGGGGTTAAGGAAACAATCGCCGCTGCCAGAGAAGGCGAACTGCCCAAGACTCTCAAGGATCAACTTTAGAGTTACCTCAATATGCTACGTATTCTGGATGCCAATCTCAACCGTATCAGCGAGGGATTGCGCCTCCTCGAGGACATAAGCCGCTTCACCTTGAATGACTCCGATCTCAGCGAACAGCTTAAGTCCTTACGCCACGAGCTACTCCCCAAAGAGCGGTCGTTTCAGGAGAGACTCCTCAACGCTCGCCAGGCAGAGGAAGATGTAGGTGCTTCCTTAGAGGTAGACAGCGAAGGGGAACGGCCCGATGTTGTCAGCCTGGTCAGAGCCAACTCAAGTCGGGTTCAGCAATCGTTGCGAGTACTGGAAGAGATCACCAAAATCCCTGGTCAGGACATCGGCCTGGACTGGGAGAAACTGAAAAGTGCCCGCTTCATGCTCTACGATCTGGAGCAAAGGATATGCTTCAAGCTAAGCCGGCATGACAAGACAAAGAGAATAACCGGGCTGTATCTAATTCTAGACGCCCAGGCGCTCGCAGGACAAAACGAGGTTGAGACCGCGCGGCAGGCAATTCAAGGAGGAGCCAGCATAATCCAGCTTCGCGACAAGATTCGCCTCAAGGGCGAGCTCGCGCCTCTGGCTCAAGAGCTACAAAAGCTCTGCACTGAATCTAACGTCCTTTTTATTGTGAATGACCACCTGGACGTTGCCCTCGCCTCCGATGCCGATGGCCTCCACCTGGGGCAGGGGGATTTGCCTCTTCCCATTGCCCGAAGGTTACTACCTGCTGACAGAATCGTGGGCAGCTCCACGGCTACCCTAGACGAGGCACTTGAAGCTCAAGGGCAGGGCGCCGATTATGTTGCCGTGGGCTCAATCTATCCCACTCCATCGAAACCCGATACAAGACTCGCAGGACTTGACACTCTGCGCCAGGTAAGAGAGAAGGTGTCGGTCCCTGTGGTTGCCATTGGTGGGATTAACGAGGATAATGTCGCTGAGGTCATAAACGCCGGTGCCGATGCGATTGCTTTGATCAGTGCTGTGCTCGAGGCCAGTGACGTTAAGGAAGCTAGCCGAAGGCTTACAGCGAGAATAGGGGGTGAGAGATAGATGACCAGGCCCACTTCAAAACTTGACTCAATTGGGGAAAAGGTGCGCTCCTACTTCAGCACCGAGGACAGCGCCCGGGAGAAGGGGCTCAGGCTTTCCCGTGAATCGATCCGCTTCAGTGCCAGTGCCATCCGCACCGTGCATCGCGGGGAATACGACCAAGCCAGAGAGCTCATCAACTCAGCACGGGCCAACGTAGAGGAGATGAGCCGCACGCTAGCTGAACACGGCGAGCTATTCCATGGCGGCTTCGTCCACAACGCCCAAAAGGAGTATGCCGAGGCCTGCATCACCCTGGCGCTGGTATCAGGACAGACCCTGCCCGACCCCGATGAGCTCGGCATCAGCTACGCTGCCTACCTCAACGGTCTTGGTGAGGCAGCAGGCGAACTCAGGCGACATTTGCTCGACACCCTTAGGGAAGGCCGCATCAACCGCTGCGAGGAAATACTCAAGGCCATGGACGATATCTACAGCCTTCTAGTAACAATCGACTTCCACGATGCCCTGACCGGCGGCTTGAGACGGACAACCGACATGGTACGAGGCGTCCTCGAGAGAACCAGAGGCGACTTCACCATCTCCCTGAGACAAAAAGAACTGGAGCAAAAGCTGGAAGATTTCGGGGACAAGCTCAACAAGGAGTAGTCTCGAAGAACGCAGCTAGATCAATCGCCATCTCCCACCCTCTCCACCCTGAATCCCCTCCCTCTGACTCCCTCCCGCCAGGGAAGGGATGAAGGGCAAGCCCCTC
Source organism: Dehalococcoidia bacterium (assembly GCA_030619685.1). Next base: position 347 of record JAUXAX010000047.1, on the reverse strand, counting down.
CTCCGAAATCCCCCGGTTTTCTTGACAACAAAGAGCAGTGGTGCTATAAGTGTAATTGAAAATAGTTTTCATTTAGCAACTGAGATGATACTTACAGAGAAGAGAATAGCAACCATCCTCAGACAGCAGGGCTACAAGCTCACCCCGCAGCGGCGCGCGGTGCTGGATGCAATCGCCCTCAGCCACGACCACCTTACCCCAGCCGATATATACGATAAGGTTCGTCACGAACACCCCGGCATCGGGCTGGTAACCATATACCGTACTCTTGATATACTTGACAAGCTCGGGCTCATCTGTGAGGTGCACTCCGGCGGCAACTGCCGACGCTATTTGATGAGAAGGCC
>JAUXAX010000073.1 GCA_030619685.1 Dehalococcoidia bacterium | reverse complement strand
CGAAGAAGACGGTGACCTTGGTAACCAGGATTTTACTATAGACGCTGCCAAACTCCAGGCTGGAGAACCACAGCCACTCCGTCCAGATGCCCTTCAGTACGTTGAAGATGATTAAGAGCACTATCAGGACGGCAGGGATTATCAGCCACTTGGCTACCCTGGCCAGCCCGGGTGGGATGCGCACTTGCACCTGTGAAATGTCTGGCCACCTGGGTTGTCCCTGCCCGTTGCCTGCGTTATCTGATCTATACCACTTCATAAGCTCTTCCTATTCAATCGTGGTGCCGTTGCCGCTGCCCTCGACAGCGGCAAGCAGGGCTCCCTCAGTGCGTCCATCGATGATCTGGGTCGAAGTAACACTGGAGAGGGCGCGGAGACACCCCTCTACCTTGGGTATCATGCCTCCCGTAATAACCCCCGAATCTATTAGTGACCTGGCTTCAGCAGGGGATAACATTGGTAGTAATTTCCCCTCGCCGTCCTGCACGCCGGGGACATCGGTCAGAAAGATGAGCCTGTCGACCTTGAGCGCCACCGCAATCTCGCTGGCGCTGACATCACCATTGATGTTGAGGAGCATGACGGGGTCGCTGTCCTCAGCGGGCAGCCTGAGTCCGCTGGGAGCGATCACGGGCATGTATCCAGCGCTGAGGATGGCAATAAGCGACTCAGGGTTGATCCTCACCACCTCGCCTGTGTAGCCCATATCAGGGCTTTTGATCTTCCCTTGAATCAGCGCGCCGTCGATGCCGCTTAAGCCGATAGCTTTGCCCCCCAGCGAGTTGATGGCAGCAACAAGCTCCTTGTTGACCAGGCCAGCAAGCACGGCGATGACGACCTGAAGAGTCTCCTCGTCTGTTGCTCGCAAGCCGCGAACGAAGTTGGTGGAAATCCCCATCCTGTCGAGCCACTCGCTCACCTTGCTGCCGCCACCGTGAACCACCACCGGGAGAATGCCCCTTTTTTGGAGGGTTACCAAGTCCTGAAGCGTGGTGTCGTGGTTGCCCAGGGTCGAGCCCCCGATCTTTACCACGATGGGCTTAGTCTCCCTCTGAAAGAACCCCTGCCACAACTCTTCGAACTCCTGTTTTAGTCTTGGGTCAGCCCATTCACTGAGTTCAAGAGCAGCCTGTCGATCGTGTTCGATCTGCTCTTGTTGATTTCCCATATAACTGTCTATAATAGCAATTTTCTCATGAAATACCAGGTTGGCGATGGCTCGCATTTGCCTGTACGATCCCCTGACTGATGCTATAGAATAAACGGCTATCCCCACGGCGATAAGAGCCAACCCGAGAAGAGTTGCACCGAGATAATCGTAGTAAAGACCTATGCCCAGACTTACAATGCCCAGGTAGACAAACCCGATTCCGAATACGACTCTTCTAGCAGAGGGCGGACTTGTGTTTGATTCTGGCATGATACAACCTAGGTGGTATACTCGCTGTTAATAGTAACATACTCCTCGGAGAGGTCACAGCCCCAGGCTGTGGCCGTTCCATCGCCGAGGTTGAGGCAGATCCGAATCGGCACCTCGGCCCGGTCCAATATAGACTTCGCCTGCTCATGGTCGAATGGCAGCGGGCAGCCCGCTTTCATCAGGCAGAGGCTATCGAGGTAGAGGTCGATCTTGGACTCCGTCACCTCCACCCCGCTCCTCCCCAGAGCGGCGATAATTCGCCCCCAGTTGGGATCGGAGCCATGCACTGTCGCCTTCACCAGGGGTGAACCTGCAACGACGCGGGCGCCGTTACGAGCCTGGGCAGTGGTTAGCGCACCGTCCACAGTGACCTCAATGAGCTTGGTCGCCCCTTCCCCGTCCCGGACGATCGACCTGGCGAGGAAAAGGCAAACCGTCTCCAGCGCTTCTTCGAACTCCTCCGCCTCGGGACTACCGCTCTCGATTATCTCGTTTCCAGTGACCCCGTTGGCCAGTATGATTACCGAGTCGTTGGGGCTGGTATCACCGTCGATGGTGATCATGCCAAATGAGACGTTGGCTGCCTTTCGCAGCGCTTTCTTGAGAAAATCGGGCTCGACAGCAGCATCGGTTGTCAAGAAGCAGAGCAGGGTTGCCAGATCGGGGTGGATCATACCTGCTCCCTTGGCGATGCCGCCGATGGCTATCTCACTCTCTCCCTGCCCCCACATCACCTGAACCGCTGTTTCCTTGAGGAAGGTGTCGGTGGTTGTGATCGCCCTTGCCAGGTCGTGCCCACCCTCCCTGGAAGGGGTGACCCTTTCGATACCATTTCTAACGAGCCCCATGGGTAGGGGGGTGCCGATCACGCCGGTGCTGGCGACCAGAACCTGTTGGGGCGGCAGCCCTAGCTTCCTGGCGGCAATAGCTGCCACTTCCTCAGCGTCGGCCAGCCCCTGCTCGCCGGTGCAGGCGTTGGCGCATCCACTGTTGCCTACGATGGCTTGAGCCTTGTCGTTCTTGAGATGGCGCTGGCACAAGATCACCGGTGCTGCCTTAATCCTGTTGGTAGTGAAAAGGCCGGCGGCAACGCAGGGCACCTCGGAGCAGAGGATACCCAGGTCTAGAGAGTCCGCGCCTGGGCTCTTGATGCCAGCGTAGGTGGCACCAGCGAGAAACCCTCGTGGACTGGTGATTGTGCCGTCAGGGATAGATTTTGCATTCATGGCTGAAACCATATCAATGAGGATCGGTCTCTTGTGGGCAAGCTTCCCTCCCTATGATTGCTCACAGATTGCAGTAGACATCGCGGCGATGCTTCACCCTCAGGAGAGTCACTTCCTTGGCTTGATCGTCCAGACGAAAAAGTATCCGGTACTCCCCGCTGTCCACGCTATAAGCATCTTTCCAGCTATGCATGTTGTTGTTTGAATGCCTGGATGGCCTGGCTGACAATCTCGGAACGTTCCGGTTTCTTGCCTGTTTGCCTGAACTCATTGCTCTGCATTTCGTCGATCGCCAGTACATCCTCCGGGTTCAAGTAGAAGGTGGCTTTGATGCGTCGCCGCTTTGAGGGTCGCTGCTCGGGTCGCTTCACCTCCTTCGCTGGTTGATCGAGTTCAGGTATGCCCCTATCGCTTTTCCTGAAGATAGTGGCCCGTGTACCAAGCGTTCTCTCTTTAGAGTCCATTAGCTATCTCCTTGGCCAGGTTTTGATAGGCTTCTGCCCCTTTAATGTCGGGCGCGTACTCGAAGATTGTTTTGCCAGCGGCGATCGCTTCCTTAAAGCGTACGCTCTCGTTTACCGCCGGTTCGAATACTCTAACGCGGTCCTTGAGCTCCAGCTTGGTGCGCTCCAGCACCTCGCGGGCGTGGATGGTGCGGTTAAGGCGGGTGGGCAGGATGCCGAGGATACGCAGGGAGGGATTGAGTTCAACCTTCATCTCCTCGATTACATCCAGCAGCAGGCTGACGCCCAGCATTGTGTAGAAGTCGCATACCATGGGTATGAGTACACTCTCGGCAGCGGAAAGAGCGTTCACTGTGAGAAGGCCCAGACTGGGCGGACAGTCAATGATGACTATGTCGTAGTTGTTTTTGGCTGCTGCCAGAGCGTTCTTGAGCTTGTCCTCACGGCGGTGCCTGGCAAAGAGCGAGGGCTCCAGATAGGATAGCCTTATGTTGCTGGGAGCCAGGTCGAGGTTAGGCCGGACGGTGACTATGATCTCCGGAAGCGAGAGCTTGCCGTCCAGAACAAGGGAGAGCTCCCTGTCTAGAGCGCCCGCGGCGAGACCAAAGCCCTCGGCCAGGTGGCCCTGGGGGTCGGTGTCCACAAGGAGAACACGCTTACCGAGGGTGGCAATCCCCGCCCCGAGATTGATGGCGGTGGTTGTCTTGGCCGAGCCTCCCTTCTGGTTGGAAACAGCCAGCGTTAACACCAACAATCCCCCGGACACTATAGTATTAGACCGAAACCAGGCTGTCAAGACGTCCAGATGCTTGGGTATCTGGATGTCTTGAATGTTGGGATGGGCGGGAAAGAGCGGTTGAAGCCTATCGGAGTTGACAATGTTGCCTCTACCAGATATTCTGCTCACTGGTGTCGCTCCAGTTGACATTTCTTCTGGTGCAAGTCGTTTTGTTTGCTAGATTGTAGCTGGAAGGGAGCACCTCTAGCTGCTATTTCAAGGCCACTGCCCTTTGATACATGATCTAGAATAGCAATTTCGCGAATCCTACGGAGGATCGTCTGATGTCGAAAAAACTAACGGTAATCCCGGAACAGTGTTCCGGTTGCAGCATCTGTGAGCTTGTATGTGCCATCAAGCATTTTGGAGTGAACAACCCAAAGAAGGCGGCGATAAGGGTATTGACCACGTATCCTCACCCGGTCATGAGAATGCCGATTGTGTGCAGTCAGTGTAAGGTGCCGGCATGTGCGCAAGTATGTCCTGTTGATGCCTTGCGGTGGATTGAGGGCGTCGTGCAGTTGGACGAGGAGAACTGCATTTCCTGTTTTAAATGCGTGGAAGCATGTCCCTTCGGAGCGATATACGCACATGACGATTGTGACCTGCCCATCATGTGTGATATGTGCGGAGGAGACCCGGAGTGCGTCAAGAAATGTCCTAAGGGAGCGCTCAGGCTCATACCGGAGGCCGCCCTGGGTGAATCCAAGCGTCTCAACAATGTCTTGAGCTACACTCAGATGAAAGAGATTGAGTTCTATGAGAAGGGCGAAAGGAAGATTATCCACTATGCCGAGATAGGGAAGGAAGAGCTATGAGCATCAAGAGCGGATATTTCAAGAAACACTTGCATGTTGATCTCACGAAGGGCAGTGCCGAGCGCTGGGACCTCTCGGACGCCTTCATTGAGAAGTACATCGGGGGGCGCGGCTTTGGCGCGAAACTGGTCTGGGACAATCTGAAGAGGCACGATTTCAAGATAGATCCCCTCGGCGCGGAGAACCTCATGGTCATCGCACCGGGACCTCTGACCGGGGCTTACCTGCCCTCATCGGGAAAGTGCTCCTTTGTTGCCATCTCACCGGCTACTGGCCTCTATGGTGATTCCTCCATAGGCGGTGTCTTCGGCGTCGAACTCCGGCAGACGGGAATTGATGTCCTCTCCCTTACCGGCAGGGCGCCGCAACTGTCTGTCCTTTTCATCGACAACAGTGAGACGACGATCCTTCCCATGCCTGAGCTGGCAGGGAAAAGCTGTTTGGAAGCGGAGGGAATGATCAAGGAGCGGCTGGGCACCCATGCTATCCATGTTGCTACCATCGGCGTGGCTGGCGAGAACTTGGTGAGGTTCGCCTGTGTCAACGCCGACTGGAGCCGCAATGCGGGAAGGACCGGGATAGGCGCGATCATGGGATCGAAGAACCTCAAGGCGATTGTAGTGCGGGGACACAAGGATATTCCAGTTTATGACATGATCGGGCTGATGGCGGAGGCTGATGGAGCTTACAAGTATATGGAGGAACACAAGTATTTCAAAATGTGGCAGCAGGAAGGCCTGATGAACGTCATCGACTACGCCAACGAGAAGGGGATTCTGCCGGCATACAATTTCAAGGACAGCGTTTTTGCCAAGCACAGCCAGATCAACGGCGCGACGATGCTCGATCACTACAAGATAGGCGATAGCGCATGTTTTTCGTGTCCCATGTGTTGCGGCAATATCTGCCTTGTGAAGAACGGGAAATACACAGGTACGGTAGTTGAAGGACCGGAATATGAATCGTGCGCCATGCTGGGATCGAACCTGGGGATCGATAATTTCGCTGCCATACTCTCCGCAAACCGGCTGTGTGATGAGCTGGGGGTGGATACGATTTCCACAGGCAACATTGTGGGAGCCGTAATAGAGGGGTATGAGAAGGGGATATTGTCGCTCTCCGACCTCGATGGCGGGGAGATCACCTGGGGAGATGAGGATGCGATTTTGGAGTTGATGAGGAAAATCGCATACCGGCAGGGCATCGGTGACACCCTTGCCGGTGGCTCTCGCCGCATTATCGAGAAGTGGTCTGAAATGGACAAGATCCTTGTTCAGGTCAAGGGCCTTGAGCAGTCGGCCTACGACAGCCGCGCGGGCGCTTCCATGGGGCTGGCGTATGCTACCTCAGACATAGGCGCACATCACACTCGGGCGTGGACCATTGCCAGGGAAATAGAGGAGGGTCAGAACTGGTCTGACGAGGAGAAGGTTGACATCGTGATCTATCACCAGAAACTACGGCCGCTGTTTGATATGCTCGGTGTTTGCCGTCTGCCCTGGATTGAACTGGGGCTGAGTGAACGGCACTATGAGAACTTCTATAGATATGTGACTGGAAGGGAAGCATCCCTCGAGCAGCTTCTGGAGCTCTCCAATGACATCTATGACCTGACGCGCCTGATAAACACGCGCCTTGGTATGAGCCGCAAAGACGATAGCCTTCCCTACAAGGTCTGGGCTAATCCTCCTCTCACGGGTCCGAATGCGGGCAAGGTTATCGACCGGGAAGATTTCCAGAGGCTTCTTTCGCTATACTATCGAAAGCGCGGCTGGGACGATGACGGGATTCCTCCAGCCGGGGTGGAAACGAAGTTTGAGGATTAGCCATTGCAACAAAAGGGAGGGGGAAAGGATGGAAATCCCCGTTAAGCCGCCCGAGCCGCATACCCCCTTTTGGCTTTGTCACCGAGTAACCTGAACCTCCTAACCTGCCCCCTGAAGCCCAGGCTGCTGTTCAACCTCTCCTTGATGTATTCTGCCAATTCCTCTCTGGTCAGGTGGCTGGCCCACTTTTCGTCAAGCCTTAGCGTGACCCGCAGCGTCACCTCGTTGTTGCTCATGGCACCTCCCGTATAGCGTTAGCTTCTCTCTTGTGATGGCCTGCTCATTCATATGGAAACGTATAATGATACGAACACAGGATTACAAACCCATTAAGAAAATTACAACAAGCTTACATGGGGCTTACAAATAGATTACAATATTTTGCGGCAATTCTCAATAACGGTTTTTTGCCACCTGAGCGAACGCTCGATGTGGGAAGGGTTTTCTTCGTTTGGCATCCTCCGTTTGCACAGGACCAGCCCGGTGCCTTGCTCAAAGATGCCCATCTTTCACCCGAGGGCAGAGCCTGCTGGCTATTCCGTTACCTTCTCTTCGACGAGGAAGGCAACTATCTTACTTCTGTCCATGAATTTCTCTTCATCTTCGCTAATCACCTGGTAGGCCTCCGATATCGAGAATTCGGCGGCTGCCTGACAATCTTCCATGGTGTCAAACCAGACCTCCGTGATACAATCAAAACCTGGTTCCTCAGCATCAGGGGGACTTATGACATAGTTTCGCACGTATCTCTTAATCGGGAAATGCCTCAACGCCAATGGCACATGCACTTCCTCGTAGTGCCTGGAGAACTCCTCCTGTGAAAGACCTGGTTTCCTCTTAATCAGCGACATTCCTTTGATCATAGCTAATACCTCCCTTCACGATTCAAACCCCTACCGCTTGTGAGATTCACCCGCGCTATTTATACTGCCCCAAGAGGTCTTTGGCAACCCCGGAGCAATGGCGCTTGGAGGGGGGAGGGAGCAATGAAGGGGTTTAAAGATAAGGTGGCCGACATCGGTAAGTCACCCGAGGGGTGGGCTTGTTGAATCTGCACTCACAGATCAGGGAGTCACTGGAGGGCACAAGGAAAGCCCACTCAGTGCCTGCTGTGGATGAGTGGGCTTCATCTAGGAGAGACTAGATGAGGAATGCTCACAGTAGAAGCATAGTACCACGGTACCGCGCCGTCAAGATATCCAATCTTACCCTTTCCTCCCGAATATTCGCTGGTATTGGATAAGGCAGGGCGGCGGAGAGCAATGTGGGAAGCGTTGAGAACAATAGGGGAGGGGGTGGCAATTTTGCGCCTTGCATCAGATGAGGTCGGTTAAGGAACCTTCTGCGGATGCTACCCTCTCAAATAGAGAAGGCAGGACAATTCCCATGCGAGGTGTCCTGCCTTCTAGCCTGCTTGGTAGCGGGAGTTGGATTCGAACCAACGACCTTCGGGTTATGAGTCTGAAGGGTAGTGTGCTAACCAGTGCCATTAGCTACGTTTCAGTACACCTGTTCGGCTTTCCCTTGCCCCCGTTTTGTAGCCACTGTGTTGTTTTGTGCTAATCCGTGTCGCTCAGTGGATTAGCAAAAGGATTTGCAAAATCCTTAGGGGCGAGATCATGGACGGGGAAGCGTTGCGGTTTGAGGAAGGGTTAAACCCTCCGTTACGAGGGATGGACAGGAGCTGTAGGGATTCAGTACTGGAATGTGTCATTTATACTTATTGTGATGGTGTTTATCATCTATTTAAGCACCAGAAACTTGTATCTATGTTGCTCCACTTCTCTTCCCAAACCCCGAATCCGCACAACTGCTGATAGAGTGAGAAGTGCCTTGACAACTAGGTGCAAGCGCAAGGTGTTGGAGGCGAAGTCGTAGCCACAAGGGTATTTAACGGGTGAAGTATGAGCACGGTTCGAAAGTGCTTTAGGTCATGTTACCTAGCATGCCTACTGCACTCAACGCTAGCATGGCCATTATGAGCATCATCCCCTCCCCAAAGAGAACCGCTACACTTATTAAAGCTAGGAGAGGCAGGATTATTATCACTGTAGCAACACCCCCTTCCTAGTGATTGTAACAGAATATAACATGTGATATCTGTATATGTCACTCCTACCAACCAAGATGGCAATGTGCCGGCTAGATTGTTACAAAGCTTAAGGGATTAGGAGATTAGGCCATGCTGAACTTTGAGACGTTGACCCCCAAGAGGTTAGTCCTTCGGGGGGTCAATTTACGTTTGATTTCATGGTAGCGGGAGTTGGATTCGAACCAACGACCTTCGGGTTATGAGCCCGACGAGCTTCCACTGCTCCATCCCGCGTTGCAGCGTGTTAGTTAAAGAAACTGCTAGAGTTCTGTCCTTGGTTTAATGTAGGTCAAGCCCTCGACCGTTAGTACGGCTTAGCTGAACACATTGCTGTGCTTACACTTGCCGCCTATCAAACAGCTAGTCTCGCTGCGGTCTTACCCGGTTAACCCGGTGGCAGATCTCATCTTGGGGTTGGCTTCGCACTTGAGATGCTTTCAGCGCTTATCCGAACCAAACTTGGCTACCCAGCGGTGCTCCTGGCGGAACAACTGGCACACCAGAGGTCTGTCCATCTCGGTCCTCTCGTACTAGAGATAGCTCCCCTCAAATCTGCTACGCCCACGACGGATAGAGACCGACCTGTCTCACGACGGTCTGAACCCAGCTCGCGTGCCGCTTTAATGGGCGAACAGCCCAACCCTTGGGACCTTCTTCAGCCCCAGGATGCGACGAGCCGACATCGAGGTGCCAAACCTCGCCGTCGATGTGAACTCTTGGGCGAGATAAGCCTGTTATCCCCGGGGTAGCTTTTATCCGTTAAGCCACGGCCTTTCCACACAGCACCGTAGGATCACTTTGCCCGACTTTCGTCCCTGCTCGACTTGTAGGTCTCGCAGTCAAGCCCCCTTATGCCAATGCACTCCACAGGTGATTTCCATCCACCCTGAGGGGACCTTTGGGCACCTCCGTTACCCTTTGGGAGGCGACCGCCCCAGTCAAACTACCCACCAGACATTGTCCCCCTGCTTGTTCAGGGGTTAGAACCAAAACCCAACAAGAGTGGTATTTCACTGTTGGCTCCACCGGAGCTGGCGCCCCAGCTTCAAAGCCTCCCACCTATCCTACACATGCTGAACCTCAATCCAATGCCAAGCTATAGTAAAGCTCCACGGGGTCTTTTTGTCCTGTCGCGGGTAACCCGCATCTTCACGGGTACTTCAATTTCGCCGAGTCCCTCGTTGAGACAGCGCCCAAGTCGTTACACCATTCGTGCGGGTCGGAACTTACCCGACAAGGGATTTCGCTACCTTAGGACCGTTATAGTTACGGCCGCCGTTCACTGGGGCTTCAGTTCAGT
>JAUXAX010000059.1 GCA_030619685.1 Dehalococcoidia bacterium | reverse complement strand
CCAGGAAAACCCATATACTCTCCATTCCTTTCACCGCTTATGTCAAAACCTATGAGCCCTTCTATCATATCAGGAATCCTTACGAAGCGGTCAATAGCACTTACGTACCGAAAGGGGCGTAATTGGGCCATATCCTATCTTTCTGGGCGGTGCGATCCCTTTGATCGCATCCCTCTTCTGCATCTAGACCGCCCTCGTCTCTAGCTGATATAGTAGGTGCTGCGCAAGACCTCATAGGGGGTGGTTATGCCTTGTTTCACCTTGAGCATGCCCCCCCGACGGCTGAATCCAGGAGCTATCCAAGCGTCCGATCCGCCGTTCTCCTCAGGGCCCGGGGGAATGCCCGGTGAAAGCCTTTGCCAAGAGTCGGGGCAATAGCTGCAGGGGAGAGTTCACTCGTTGTCACGAAGCCACCCGCTGGGCTGGGGCTTCAAAACCAAGTTTGACAGCTTGCAAAGTCTGTGCTAAGCTTCTGGCACGGCGGGGTCAGATACCATCCACCTGCAAGCGTGTTGTGTAAAGTGCTCTTGAATCGCTCCCCCGCAAGCGGCACCTTCCTGCCGGCTCTCTGATCTGGCTCGATCGATCACAAAAGGATTCGCTGGCCTAAGCGCCGACGACCTAGTTTTTGGCAGCCACACCATTGTTGGCGACAGAATATTGGCCACAGGGTAGATCTATCGTTGGCGCAATGTCCCAAACCAGACCTGACATTCAGAGCGCAGTGGATTGGGCTAGCTCTGAGTTCATCTATATAGCTATTGAGTGAAATTGTGGGCTTCGGGGCGCTGAATGAGAAGATTTGAACAATGGTTTGATTGTCTTATGAAAGGGCGTGAAGAATATGTGCAGAGGGCGGTTCTTGTTATGGGGAACAACCCGGTTGGTGAAGTGCCGGCCTTATGACACGTTACACGGAATAAAAGGGAAACGAGATGAGGAAGGTGAAAGAATATGAGTTTTAGCCATGAGGTAGATAGCGCGAGTTCTCTGCCAACAGGTTTGCGCTTGTGGCCATCGAAGCGGTATGCCGAGATGCATCGCCGCTCGCTGGAGGATCCTGAAAGATTCTGGTCCGAGGAGGCGCGGAAACTCGACTGGTATAAGACTTGGGATCGCGTTCTCGATTGGAGCCCCCCTTATGCGCGGTGGTTTGTCGGGGGCAGGCTCAATGCCTGCTATCAGTGTGTTGACCGCCATGTAAAGACATGGCGGAGGAGCAAAGTGGCAATCTACTGGGAGGGAGAGACAGGGGAGACGAGGGTATTGAGCTATTCTACCCTTTTCCGGGAGGTCAACCGCTGCGCCTCGGTATTACAGAAGCTTGGGATCAAAAAGGGGGACCGGATTGCCCTTTATCTTCCTATGGTCCCTGAGCTTCCCATTTTTATGCTCGCCTGTGCCCGAATTGGGGCTGTGCATACCGTGATCTTCTCTGGATTCAGCGCCCAGGCAATAGCCGACAGGGTTAACGATACCCAGGCAAAGGTCATCGTCACCGCTGATGGGGGATATCGCCGCGGCAAGATTGTGGCGCTCAAGGAGATAGCTGATGAGGCAGCCGAGCTCTGCCCCTCGGTGGAAAAGATCATCGTGGTTAAGCGGACGGAGGAGCCGGTGCCCATGACAGAGGGAAGGGACCTGTGGCTTTCCTCCCTGCTCGACAAGGCGGAGATGCAGGTTAAGCCTGAGCCGATGGAATCTACCCATCCGTTATATGTCCTCTATACCTCAGGGACTACGGGGAAGCCAAAGGGGGTGGTCCATAGCACAGGTGGCTATCTTGTGTTCAACCACTCGGCATATGAGTGGGTGTTCGATATAAGAGAGGAGTCGGTCTATTGGTGCACCGCCGATGTGGGCTGGGTAACCGGTCACAGCTCTATAGTCTATGCTCCTCTCTCCCATGGTGCAGCCGTTGTCCTCTATGAAGGGGCTCCCGATTACCCTACAGTGGATCGGTGGTGGGATATTGTGGAGAAATACGGAGTCAGCATTTTCTACACCTCCCCCACTGCGGTGCGGATGTTTATGCGCTATGGTGAAGAATGGCCACTGAAGCATGACCTCTCCAGCCTTGAGCTTTTGGGCAGTGTTGGTGAGCCCATAAATCCTCAGGTCTGGCAATGGTACTACAAGTATATTGGAGGAGAGAGATGTCCTATTGTTGATACGTGGTGGCAGACGGAGACGGGAGGTATTATGATTTCACCCACCCCAGGGATTGAGCCCATGCCGCTGAAGCCAGGGTCGGCGACCTTACCTCTCCCCGGAGTTGATGCCGCTGTGGTTGATGCTGAGGGAAATGAAACCCCTCCGGGGAAAACAGGATTGCTCATCATAAGAAAGCCCTGGCCTGGGCTGCTTCTCGACATCTACGGCGACCCGCAGCGTTATCAGGAGGCCTACTGGTCACGCTTCCCCGGCTCATACTATACTGGCGACTTCGCCATGCGTGACGAGGATGGCTATTTCTGGCTCCTGGGCAGGGCTGATGAGGTGCTCAAAGTGGCGGGACACCGCATCGGAACAGCGGAGCTCGAGGATGCCGCTGTATCCCATCCTGCTGTGGCTGAGGCGGCGGTGGCGGGCAAGCCCGATCCGGTGAAAGGGGAGGCTATTGTCCTTTTCGTCACTCTCAAGAAAGGGGCTTCACCCTCCCCTGATTTGAGAAAGGAGATCGCTCAGCATCTTCGTCGTGTCATCGGCCCCATCGCTGCCCCCGATGCAGTTTACTTTGTGGATTCACTGCCCAAGACAAGGAGTGGGAAGATTATGCGCCGCCTCCTCAAGGCAGTAGTCTCCGGGCAGAGCCTAGGCGACCTCACCACCCTGGAAGACGAGACATCGGTGGAGGAGGTGAAGAAGGCATACGAAAGCTTGAGGAAAATATCTGAAAGTGCCAAAGACAATTAAGGCACTTAGCGACTAAAGAGAGCGCTCACAGTATGTGGTCAATAAGCCAAGGAAAGGGCACTTATGCCCTCATTGCTCGGGAGGGCAACAGAACGCTGTATTGGAGCGAGGGTGAGCTGCTTGAAGAAGCCTTAGCATTTCCTGTAAACCTTGGATAGCAAGACGACAGCCATACTACCCGACATATTCTGGTTTGGCGATCAGCGCCACACCGATTCCGGTGGGTCAATAGCGTAAGGAGCGTAAGGCTCCTCCTGCGCACTCCATGACGAAATCTCGAAAGCGTACGATGGCGCCGCCTCAGTAGTCCGATGCCTGAGGTAAATCCATGCCCAATTGTGCGGCGGTATCGTCACATGCCATGATACACCCATTTCCCAATCCTCTGAGAAGAAGAGGTAGTACATTACCACCAAGATGTGCGGCCGTACAATAGTCCCGGCCCACTCGGTTTCACTGGTGATGCCAAACTCGGGGTGATTGGCGGCAAGCCATGGGATAAACTTGTCACGAATCTCTGCAGCGAAGGGACCCAGCCCGTCTTCTCCTTCATGTACATCAATGGTAACCACCTCTGTCTGCTTCAGTCCCGCTCGCTCCCCATCGACGGTTACCGTCAGCGTCTCACCTGCACTCGCTTCAAAAGGGATCACAGTTACCTCAGCAACCTGTCCAGGAGTTATCGCCTGAGGATCGACGGTTACTGCGGAGCCGGGGGCTGTGGCCGAGATACTGACAACCTCTCCTTTGCCACTTCCCTCTCCTTCGTCCGCAACAACTACCAGAAATACACAGCTTTGCCCGGCAATGGTATCCTCCATGTGCTCAGGAATCACCTGCATGGAAAAGGGGGCGGGCTCCCCGCCACCGCAGCCAGCAACCATTGTCGCCAAAACCAAGAAGGAAAGCACTGGTGCTAACATTTTTGATCGTCCGCCCATCGCAGGCCTCCTACTGGAGAGTGAACTCCCTTCGTATGCTCGCCCATTGTACTCATATGCGTGCTTCCACTCAATCGTCGGGCGCAACCGCTGCCTTTAAAGGCATGAAGAGAGCCTCTCAAAGGATGCCCCTTCGAGTCGGTGCACCTTGGTACGCGTCTGGATTAATGAGCCGTTTCGATCTAGATCCAACAAACTGCCCTTTTGTTGAATGTTTTTGGCGAAGAACAGGACGCGAGAGTATAAAGCACAGCCAAGTCACAATATGGATTCAAGGCTAGTGAGTAAGGGACATCTTCCAGCGGGTAGCCTCGACTAGCTTTGGCTGGCTTGCTCCAAAGGCCCTCAAGTGCATCTTCAAAAGCGAATACTTTCCCAGAATACCAAGTCTTCTTTAATGATTGCCCCTCGACCCCAGTCCTCTTTGTCTCAGTCCTTTGGCCCAGCAATAGCCTTTCGCATTATACGTGACGGAGGGCGGAAGAGAGATCCTCGATTATGTCCTCGGCATCCTCAAGCCCTACGGACATCCTGATGAGCCCCTCAGAGATTCCCAATGCCGCCCTCTCCTCAGGGGGCATTTTAAGATGGGACATGGTTGCTGGGTGTTCCAGAAGGGTCTCAGGTCCGCCCAGGCTTACTCCTAAGGAGCAGAGCCGTATATTCTCTAAAAGCTTTCTCGCCCCTTCCCTCCCACCAACCACCTCGAAGGAGATCATCCCCCCGAATCCCCCCATCTGCCTGCAGCCAAGTTCATGCTGGGGGTGGGAGCGAAGCCCAGGATAGAAGACCCTCTCCACCTTGGGCTCGTTTTCCAGCCAGCGGGCTAAAGCCAAGGCATTCTGGGAATGTTTTTCCACCCTCAGGGGAAGGGTTTTTGTCCCCCGGATTATAAGCCAGGCGTTGAAAGGGTTCATGATCCCTCCCATAAGGGTGAGGGTCTCGGCGCAGGACTGGATGACATCCTTTCCCCCGACGATGATTCCACCCATGGTATCGAGATGGCCGCTCAGATATTTGGTGGCGCTATGGATGACAATGTCGGCCCCAAGGTTTAAAGGGCGCTGGTAATAAGGAGTGGCGAAGGTATTGTCCACCATTACTTTACACCCTTTGCCCCTGACCAGCCCGGCTATCTCTCCTATATCGGCTAAATCGAGAAGGGGATTGCTCGGGGTTTCCAAGAAGATAAGCCTGGTATTTTCCTTTATCCTCGCCGCTGTCTCGGAGGGGCAGGTCTGGTCTATAAAGGAGACATCTATGCCCCATGAGGGGAGCTTTGAGAAAAGGGAATGGGTGCTGGTGTAGATCCCCCGGGCTGAGATGAGGTGGTCCCCCTTTTTCATCAGTGTGAATATAGCTGTGGCGATGGCAGCCATCCCAGAAGCAGTGGCTAAAGCAGCCTCCCCCTCTTCAAGGGAGGCTATCTTCTTCTCTAGGGCAGTGTGGACGGGATTGCTGAACCGGGTGTAGGCATATCCCGGCTCTTCCCTTTCCAGGGAGAGCTCTATCGCCCTTTTTGCCTCGTCAAGGGTCTTAAAGGCGAAAGTGACCGTCTGATAAATGGGTGTGATAAGGGCTCCCGAGCGGGGGGATTCACCCGCGTGGATTGCCTTTGTGTGGAATCTTCCATTCATCTCACCCTCCGGCGATGGCGGGCACAATGATAACTTCATCCCGCCTGAATTGAGTCGTCAGCTCTCTGAGCGGATTCCAACTCTGTTGACCACAAGTATAACACATTGCTTCTGGTGGTGGTAATCTACCGGTTGCCCAACGGAGGAATATTATCTACGCTCACAATTTCATTAAAAAACGTCAATTTGTTGATTGCTAACTTGTGTTGCCCTGCGGTTTCCATATGGGCTGTAGGCAAGAAAGAACAGTGTGATATAATAGCCTCACAGTGTAACCTTGCCCCATCGCTCGACATCCATCGCCGTAGCTTACATGAAGTCACGCCTCTGCGAGAGACTAACACTGATTTCCCAGTCCAGCAGTGCTAGTATTTCGTCAGCAGGACACCGTTGAGAATGGGAAAGGGCAAGCGACAACTCCGGGTAAAGCTACCGTTATCTTGCCATCTGGAGGCTGAGTATTCTGTTTGCCTCGGTATTCACCATAAAATGCCTCTCGCCTGGCTCAAGCCACCCGTTTTCGACTTCCTTCACCTTCACATTGTATCTACAATTTCAATAGAGAAGTTGACATGACCAGAATGTTCATCTTCCCTTTTCAGAATCTTCTTTACCTTTGTCATCTCTAAAAGAGTCCGCTACCCTCTTACCAAAATCTTGAGCTGCCTTCCCTACATCTCTAAACTTATCTTTAACATCCTCATCTGTAAACCTACTTGCGAAAGTTTCTGCCGACTCAACTGCACTTTCTGCAAATTCTTTGGCTTTCTCCTTCAGCTTAGGGTCGTCAAATATTTCGCTTATGGCGCTGCCAAATGCCTTAAACATTTCAGCAAAATTCTCAGGTACACTTTTCTTCCCGGAACTATTTTCTTGCGACATAATGACCCTCCTTAAGCAGCTTTTTCTGGATACCTCTTGTATTTCTGCATCACATAAAACTGCACTTGCAGTGATACAAGTAACACAACATGCTCCTCCCCTATCTTTGCCAATCATAACACAAAAGTGGAATGGGAGGTTGTGGTAGCAAGGACATAAACGGGAGCTTTTGAGGAGGGATTCTGGGCGTACAGACAGACGTGAGTCGGAATTAGTGTGGATTCCAGATGTTCCTCGATAGCGATATTGGCACATAGATGGCCGGAAGGGGTCACGGAGGACATTTCGCGCATATGGACCTGAAGAGCGTGGTGCTCAAGTAGCGGTCTCCACGGTCAGGTAGGAGCACAACTATCGTGCCCGAATCCATCTCCCGTGCCACGCGCAAAGCCCCTGCCACTGCTGCACCACTTGACATGCCAGCGAGGATTCCTTCCCTCGTTACTAGTAACCGTGTTACCTCAAACGCCTCTCCATCTTCTATGACGATCTTCTCATCCAGCAGCTCCGGACGGTAGATCTTGGGAACAATAGATTCATTCATGTTCTTGAGTCCCTGTATTGCGTGCCCCTCAGTGGGTTCGATACCGACAATCCGGATACCCGGTCTTTGTTCCTTCAAATATCTTCCTACCCCCATCAGGGTTCCCGTTGTCCCCATACCGGCGACGAATACATCGATCTCACCATTCGTCTGGGCATAGATTTCAGGGCCGGTCGTCTCCCAGTGAGAAAGAACATTGTTCTCATTTTCGAACTGATTGGGCATATAGTATAAGTCCGGTGCTTCTTCGAAAGTCTGGTGCGCCCTCCTAATAGCGCCATCGGTGCCCTCTCGTGCAGGGGTTAGCACGACTTCGGCGCCATACGCTTCGAGGATGCGCTGCCTCTCCGTGGTCACGCATTCCGGCATGAAGAGCTTGGTTCGATACCCCCTAGCAGCTCCAACCATTGCCAAGGCGATTCCCGTATTTCCTGACGTTGGCTCGAGGATTACTTTCTCCTTGGTGAGTTCTCCAGACTCCTCTGCCCTTTTGATCATATGATTGGCAGGCCGGTCTTTGACCGAACCTCCGGGATTACACCCTTCAAGTTTGCCAAAGATTCTTACCCTGGCGTTGCTGTGTAGATTACGTAGCTGTAGAAGGGGGGTATTGCCGATCGTCGATACTATGCTCACTACAGCCTCCCATATGGAGCCGGAGTAGAGACTCACTGACATTTACATGCCCATGAAGCACAGGCATGCTCTTCCGAGATTGCTGTCCGAGTAGACAACGAGAAGCTAACACATTGGAGACGCGTTGTCAAGAAGCAACAGTGGAGGTTGGGTAGACGCCAACAACGCCACAGGTGGCCTGGGCAGGCGACGACAGTTACTGTGAGGGCCGGGTCGTGAGTGAATTTGCATCCGTGGGAAGTTCCCAGCGCACCAAAATCAATATTGGACATACTCGCACTTGCAACTGTCGGCCTAACCACCTAAGTTGTATCGAGTCTATAGAGTGGTATCAGAGGAACCAGTGGCGATGGAAGCCACTACTGTGAATTCCTACAGCGGAGTGCTGTGGCGCTACGGTGGCTAGGAAGGCAAAGAGATTGACTTTGGCCCACAGGTGTGGTAGAAACCTTACAGTGGGGTTGCTGGTTTTCCTTCGCCTGCGCAAGAGGCGCAGGACCGAGCAGCAGGAGGCAAGTGGACGACGAGAATAGTCAGCGGGCTTTTTTCTTCAGGTTCCTCGTGGGTGGAGTTATTGGCTTTGTGCCAGCGTTGAACCCAGCCAAGCGCTGATCATTTTCAGGGGCAAAGCGCCCAAGAACGGCAGGCCAGCAGGTCATTGAGGGCCTGCTGGCCTTGGATAGTATTTCCGCTGATGACTTATACTTCTGAGCTTTCCAGGGGAACGACGATAGCCATAACTATGTAGGCTATGATACCTAACCCTGTAACGAATATCGACACTATGGCGATTACCCGAACAGTAGTGGGATCTATGCCGAAGTACTTTGCCAGACCACCACACACTCCCCATATCTTCCGATCAGTTCGACTGCGATATAGCTTCTTCGCCATGGTGTCCTCCCATGCACCTAACCAATGTTGGCAGCAATTATACGCCAAAGCATGTCCTGTGTCCATAATTTTGGCTAACCAGCACACGAGATAGGCAGCTCTTTTGTGTGCTTGCCTTGCACAAAATGGCTAATTGTTACATAGTAACCCAAAAGAGGGGATAGTTTTAAGCGCGTCGCCGCAGTAGCCACACAGGCACTCGTCCGCCTGCACCACAGGCTTACCCCTTAATGCTCCACTCAGGTTGACAGCCGATGAAGGTCGGTATATACTTTTAGCGCAGGAAGCCATGTACGCCTGAGCGACAACATGAGCCTATTCAGGCGCACTGAGAGGGGCTGGCGCAAACTAGAAAGGTGATCACAGATGGCTAAGGGTACTATCAGGAGGCTGATTGCAGACCGTGGGTACGGCTTCATCAAGACAGAGGAGGGGCAGGACCTCTTCTTTCACCGCAATGACCTGCAGGGAGTAGCCTACGAGTCGCTCACAGAAGGCCAAGAGATCGAGTTTGAGGTGACACGCACAGCCAAAGGGATGAATGCAGCGAATGTCAGGCTCGCTGGGGAGAGCAGCTAGAATCGTGCATGTACATCCGGCCAAGCCGGGCCAATGGAGGGCGAGGATAGCCTGAGGCATTGAAACGGCTTATGCCATCGCACTGCTGCCCTCTAACATACAAACCTCTACTTCTCATAGATGCCGTCCCAGAACATCAGCTCATATGCCTGTATGAGCTGCGCTGCCCTCTTCATGTGCTCTCTTCTCGCCGGGAGATACCCCTCCATCAGCTGCAGAGCTTCCTTCTCGGCCTCCTCCATAGGCGACGCAAAGATATCTAGGAAGCCGGTCTCATCGATTCCGTACCTCTCCCTCAGAGCCTTTGACAGCTTGCCGCAATTCGAACCCCATACCGGTAGGTTCACGATCAGCGCCATAGCTTGCTCTCCAGGAAAGGTAAAGCAAGCCAGCGCTGCCATGTAGTGGCTGTACGCCACAGCCTCCGGTATCGGGGTGTAGTTCTCCAGCTCCTGGACTGAGAACCCTAGGGACTCAGCTAGCTTTACGAGGAGCCTTAACCCCTCCACGTCCCCGTTTAGGACGTTCTTGAAAAAGTCTGCCTCCCTTCTTGTCCCCGATCTGGAGAGCATCAAGGCTAGGCTCTTGATGTCGTGACTGATGATATAGTATTGATTGGTCACAAAGGCCTTAACCTTGTCCAAGTGTAGCGTGCCTTTCTCAGCCTCACTGATGTACGGATGGCCTAAAATCTTCTGGTTTAAGGGTACCAACCAATCCCGCACTTCCTTTAACAGAGACGTAGCCTTCAAAGCGCCATCACCCCCTATCCTAAGCTTCGCGCAGCGTTATTATACGCACCGACCATCCTCGGCGCAAGGGATGGATTAATCTTATTTTATTCCTGCTTCAGCGGAATAAGCCACTCCTCCATATCATAGGCCATACTCCAATACATATATTCGTATTTACTCGCTGTGATGAATGCTTCCTTGAGTTTCTCATATTCTATATTACTAGCATTGTCCAAAAGCCCTTTCATTTTATCAACGAGATCATGATAAGCTTCTGTAAGATATACAGAAGCCCACTCAAAATAAAGACTATTTTTGCTCTCGTTAAGCTCATCCTTATGGAATTCGGCTATTTCCTCATAGCTCCAAAAACATGGCAAAGTGGCAGCTAAACCTTCCCAAAAGGTTTTTAATGAACTCGTTGCCAACAGGAAACTTGCATAAGATATACTTGTCTGCGTTGGCTTAATCCTTATGGCGTCCTCTATAGTGTAACCTAAATCCCTTAGCAGCTTTTCATAGCTTTCAAATTCACTCGTTGCTTCAAGATGCGCTATTTCAAGCATCTCTCTCATCGCCTCAACGGACTCGGCTTTTGAGGATAGTATACCGAGATTTTTCATGTTAGTAACAAGGTAGTTATAGTCCTGAAGCACATAGAACTTAAATTTTTCTAGGGGCAAAGTACCTTTGTAGAGCTCTACAACAAAGGGATGATTAAATATTTCTTTCCATATAGAGTCAGCGTCTTTTCTCAGTCTTTCTGAAATTTTTGTTTTTTTCATAGCAAGTCTCCTTCTTACGAACTTCGGATACTTATGGTTTGCAGCCTTGGCTGACTGCTATGCCTAGGTGCTAGTCTTATTTCTTGCCCTGTATCAAATAGGCTTTACATTATGATATACAGGTCCGTGTCCTTTTCCTATATTAGACGGCGCGTCTCTGATCGCTCTATTCATGTAGTCTTTGGCAATCTCAATTGCCCCTCGAACATCCAAACCTTTAGCTAGCCCCGCCGTTATTGCCGCCGAGAGTGTACACCCTGTACCGTGAGTACTCTTGGTATCTATCCTCTCAGATTCATAGTAATAGTACTCACTACCATCAAATAGGATGTCTATAGCCTTTTTTGCAAAAAGATGGCCACCCTTCACCAGTACATTCCTTGGCCCCTTCTTATAAATCAAAGTGGCAGCTTTCTCTGCGTCTTTAATACTTCTTATACTGATCCCACTTATTATTTCTGCTTCGAATATATTTGGTGTAACAATATAAACCAAAGGTAAAAGCTTTGTTATAAGTGTAGTTTTAGCCTCCTCCTGTAACAGGGGGCTACCACTCTTAGCTACCATTACCGGGTCAGTTACCAATTTCTCGAGATGGTATTTTTTTATCTTGTCCACTACTGTTTCTATTATGTTGCTATTGGAGAGCATGCCTGTTTTAGCAGCATTCACCCCTATATCTTCCAATACTGCCTCTATTTGCCTTCCCACTATCTCCGGTGTAATATCGTAAATAGCCATAACTCCTATAGTATTCTGGGCAGTCACCGATGTAATTGCCGACATTCCATAAACATTAAATGCGGCAAAGGTCTTTAGATCCGCTTGTATTCCGGCGCCTCCTCCTGAATCAGAGCCTGCTATGGTAAGTGCCTTGCCTTCGTAATTCATTTTTCCTTCCTTACTAGCCAATTGCCTGCTCACTGCCAAGCAAGATTCGAACTTTATTGCATCCTCCCAATTTTACGCTCACTGTTCCTTGGAATCAAGGGAGAACACGATAAGGCTGAACGAATCAACATTAGGCAAAATGTGCAATTGAGTGGATCGAGAAAATATTTCATACCGGGATTTCCCATTTCAACTCTCGACAAGGGCGTGCTCCATCCAGAACCTCTCTATCCTACTTGCCGTCAGCATATAGGGTCAGGCGCGATCTATCAAGGGCAGCAGCTCGGCAACGTCCGACCCCCCACACTGGGCAGAGTGTCACATTCCGCTATAACGTTCAATGTTGCCGAGTCCCAGCTGGGAATTGACACCCGGCCAAGCCTATTCTATGCTACTCGTGCCTGCAAAGCGGGTATTGGAGAAGATGGTGATGGTTAGACTGGCTACTGAGGAGGATATTCCACATATCCTAGAGCTTTGCCGCCAATTGGCTATCACCACCTCTCAAGTTGAGCTGAGCCGGAGCCTTTCTCTAGATGATTACCGGCGGATCTTCGCTGAGATTTGCGCTGCCCCAGAGCACGAGCTTTTGGTTGCCGAATACCAGGGCGAGGTTGTAGGCAACATGGTGCTCCTCATTCTGCCCAACCTTTCCCATGGCGCTTGGCCCTGGTGGAGAATCCCATCATCGATCACGGGCACCGGCGCCGAGGGTTCGGTAGACTGCTCATGGATTATGCCGTGGCCTGGGCTGGAGAGGCGCGATGCTATAGGGTCGTGTTGAGCAGCGACAAAAGGTGCAAGGGAGCGCACCTGTTTTGCTCAGGCTGCGGCAGGCGCCATATGCAGCTGAATGACATTCAAGAAAGTGTGAGGAGGCTCTCGAGATGAAGGAGAAGCTGAAGATTGCTGGGGTGCAGATGGAACCCAAGATCCTTGAGAAGGATAGGAACCTGACAAGATGCCTGGAGCTGATTCAGGCCACCGCCCGGGAGGGCGCTCGGCTCATTGTCTTTCCTGAGTGCGCCCTGACTGGATACGTATTCAGTAGCCTTGAGGAAGCCCTCCCCCTTTGCGAACCTATCCCCGGCCCCAGCACCGAGAAAATCCTTGGCGTGTGCCGGGAACTGAATGTGTATGTGGTGATCGGCTTGTTGGAAAGAGACGGTGGCAAATGCTACAATGCAGCAGCTCTTCTAGGTCCTGGGGGAGTGCTCGCCAAGTACCGCAAGGTTCATCTTCCCTATCTCGGGGTTGACCGCTTCGTGAACCATGGCAACCTGCCTCCTACGGTATGTGAGACCGAGATTGGGAGGATAGGGATGGGCATCTGCTACGATATCAATTTTCCCGAACACGCACGGGTTCTGGCATTAAAGGGAGCGGATATTATTGTTCTCCCTACGAACTGGCCTCTGCGTAGGGAGTTCGTCCCGGAGCATATCATCCCGGCAAGAGCCGCTGAGAACTTGGTCTTCGTTGTTGCCATTAACCGTGTTGGTGAGGAGCGAGGCTCAAGGTTTATCGGTCGCAGCAAGATCGCCCACTGGGCTGGAGGGATAGCTCTGGCTGAGGGAAAGCCCTATGAGGAAGATATCCTCTACGCTCATATCGAACCAGCAACAGCCAGGGAGAAGCACCTGGTATTCGTTCCTGGGGAGTTTGAGGTGGATATCTTCAAAGACCGAAGGCCAGAGCTATATGGCGTTATCACTGACCTGTTGGCAGACCCTACTCGCATTAGGGGATAAGACCGCGCCTTCAACTTGGCCTATTCCTTTGCCATGGTCTATTCAATTCCAGCCCGTTCTGTTAGACAGCATTCCCCACGTGCTTTGCCGTGCCAGAGAGTTCAGCAGGCTACATCGCACTTGTTGCCATTGAACTTTATGGACTTTTGTATGACCAGGGTGTTTCTTTGCTTCCTGTTCAGGCTTG
>JAUXAX010000045.1 GCA_030619685.1 Dehalococcoidia bacterium | reverse complement strand
ACAGGAAGAACATATTACGAAGGTATCGGCATAGATACTGCCCTTATGGCAGTGGTTGATGTGATCCGTCGAGGTGCACTTCCTGTTGCCTATACTGACGAAGTGGCAGCTGGGGATAGCGATTGGTTTAAAGATGAGTCTCGCGCTCAAACTCTGGCTGAAAGCTTTTATCAAGCCTGTGAAATGTGCGGAATGGCATTGCTAGGTGGAGAATCACCGGCGCTCCGCTATCTAGTTAAAGCTGAATCGCCTGTAAGAAGCGCCCCTTCTCTAAGTGGAAGTGTAATCGGTATCATTGCCCCACCCGAAAGACTAATCACTGGCCGTGAGCTTCAAGTAGGGGATCACATTATTGGCGTAACCTCGTCTGGTCTTCATGCTAATGGGATCTCTCTAGTGATTAGAAGAGCCTTGACTTTGAAAGACCAATTCCTCCATATGCTTCCCAATGGCCAGACTCTGGGAGAGGAGGCCCTCATTCCAACCCGTTCCTATGTAGCGCTGGTTGAAGCCTTGCTTGAAGCCGGAATCCACATTCATGCGTTACTTCCGGGCACTGGTGACGGAGTTGGTAAAATTGCTTTTGATAAACGGTCGCTTACTTACCGGATTCGGCGCTGGGTAGAGGTTCCGCCACTTTTCCAGTTTATGCGAGAGCTTGGCGTGGCTTTAGAAGATTGCCTCAAAACTTTTAATTGGGGGATTGGCTTTTACATATTTGTTCCTGAAGAGGAAGTTGAACACATTTTGGAAATCGGTCAAAAAGTGGGGTATGAACTTTATGACCTTGGTGAGGTTGAAGAGGGAGAACGTTGTATAGTTTTTGAGCCTGAAAAAATCACTCTTCCGCCACCGGGTGAGTGAGTTATTGATGCTGATTTCTAATCAGGGTATCAGTGGTTCGAATCCACCACCAGTGGCGACCACATAGAAAGTAAAGCAAGGCGTCCAACAATCCTCGCTTTTGTTGCATCATTGCCCTCTGCTATCTAGAGATGCGGCTACTCGCAATAGAGTGCAACGAGAAGCCCCGGCCTATGCCGGGGCTTCCTATTTCATGGCGGCGATGGTTGCAGGCCCTGTTCCAAAACCTAGTCCTTTCGGAGCACTATAGATTTGCTAAAACCATTAACATTAGCTTGTGTATATCCCGTACTCCTGAAGCGTTTCCCACATCGCCATAATATTCTCAGGAGGCACATTGTGCTGGATATTGTGAACGGTAGCGAATACGAATCCACCGCCGGGCATCAGGTCAGTGATGCGACGCTTGACATCTTCGCTCACCTCTTCGGGAGCATGATTCTCGTCAAACGCTCGTTGTGTATCTACGCCGCCGCCCCAGAAAGTGAGGTCTTTTCCGTACTCACGCTTCAGCTCGGCCGAATCCATGCCAGCTGCACTAACCTGCACCGGGTTGATAATATCCAGTCCGATCTCTATCAGGTCTGGGATGACTTTACGAATAGAGCCACAGGAGTGCAAGAAGATCTTAGCGCTGCTGCGAGAACGGATGAAATCAAACAACTGCTTGTGCAGTGGTTTGATATACCTACGATAAGAGCTGGGTGAGATGAGCATATCGTTTTGCCCAGCAAAATCGTCAGCGAGTTGAACTATATCGATCATGTCACCCAGTACGTCGAACATCTTCTCCCAGTAGGCCAATTGCAAATCCATAAAGCGGTGCATTATCTTCTGTGAGAGTGCAGGCTTGCCAATGAAATCGGCGTAGCCTTTCATGAAACCACGGGTCCACAAATACATCTCGAAGATGCCGGCAGAGAGATTTCCCACAACCAAAGCCCGCTTTTCCTCTTCAATCACTCTCTCTGCGGCCTCTCTGAGGCCAGCGAAACGAGCCAGGTCTTTTGGATCAGGCAATACGTAGCAGTCAACATCCGATTCGTCAATATCACCTCTCAGGGGGTGATCGAACATGTCATAATACAAACCACCGACCTTCGGCATTCGCCACCCGATTCCATATTCGTCATAGAAGTAGGTATAGTTGCCATCCTCCATCTCCTCGATCTCTATCTGGTAGCTGGCAGAAGAGCGCGGCGCAACGTTCTTAACGTCCACCCCTAGGCGATCCAACACGTCGTCATCGACTTGAGCCAACTGTTGCACGACATCGACTATAGTGGGCTCAATACGCGGCAATCCCAGGTAGTGTCGCAACGCTGTATAGGCTTTTACATTGATGCCAGTAAGCACCGTACCGCCCATGTCAAAAGGGACCCGATCCGGCTCTCTATGGTTCAAAGCGGTGAGTATCCGTTCTCGCGAGTTCATTCTGCAACCTCTCGGCAAGATCTACCGTGGGCGAAGTCAGCCACGCAGGATGAGATCGGTCATTCGCTTGTGCCACCCGACATCAGCCCACATTCCTTCGAAGTGAGGCTGACAGAAGTTACTGGTGCAGATCCCTTGCCATCCCCTCTCAGATGCCATGCGAACTCCGTGTTCGGCGATATCTTTCACCCAATCCCACTCCGCGCCAGTCCCACCCGGTGCGATGTCACTGTAGTTGATCGGCCCCCAAGCTTCGGTGGTGAAGAGAGGGAGACTGTTCTTCTTGCCCCATTCTGCCCAGAAGTCAATGCGGGCTTCAAGCATACTGACATACTCTTCGCGATGTTTCGGATAGAGATTGGCCATGCGCTTAGCATGAATCTTTAGATTCCTCGGATACCTGGGGAATCCGATGTGCATCAGAACCTGTCCGGTTCTAAACATCCATTTCAGGTAGTCCGACACCCATATATGCACCTCGGCAACATCAAATGTGCTCACGTCAATCTCTTGTATCTGACGCGAACCCAACGACTGGAACGAAAAGGTGTATTTCAGATCAGGGTATTTCTCGCGCAACGGTGTGATAGCACCATCGAAGTAGCTCTTGATGCGCTGTTTCACTCCTTCATCCCACTTCCTTGACAGTTTGAGCGCCATCCACAGATCTCCAACTCGCTTGGATTTGAATATGTCAGTGTAGGGACCCGGCGCCCACCTGCTGACCGGAAACTCATTGCAAATATCAACCCATACGATGCGGTCGTGTAGTCCTGCCTCGCTGAGTAGATCGAGAGTCGCCAACCATATGCGGGCATAGTCTTTCGGCGATTGAATCATTTGTACGCGGTTCAGTATATCAAGGTTGTACCACGACGATAGCCCCACATAAATACCTCGATCAGCAGCTTTGCCGATGAACTCGACCAGAGCCGAGCGTGGCTCGACCTGTACAGGTTTGTGATTTCCCCACATGAAACCATCAGGCCGGGGCAGTATCGTGAATTGCTCAACTATCTGGCCGTCCGGCCCTTTCGCAACCAGATGTGGGAAGGCATCCAGGCGGATACAGTTGTAGCCGCGTTCCGCCAATTCGTCGAGTACTTTGTCCCAATCTGCATATTCTGCTTCGTTGCCCGTCCGTCGGACAAGCCACGAAAACTCCCACATCGTCACAGCATACTTCGCTTCAGGATTGAACCCACTTGCACTAGACACTTCTCGCCTCCATGGCAGGTGTTTAGCTACCAAAGCACATGGTAACGTAGGTTTGGGAACACAAACAAATTAGTAGTATAGCTCGCGGTAGACACACCGCCCTATGATTATGTACGCTGACTCCATTTCGCAATGGACATATCCGCGCTTTACATTATACTTGAGTAATACTGTTCTTGTAAGGTAGTCCTTGTGGAGCGCAATGTTATCCAGCTATGATCGAAGCTATTGTCGGTCTCCCACTTTTGGAGTAGCCTCCAGGGGTATCGAGGCGCATTCAAGGGTGGAGCTCTACCGGAGCACATTCTAGCGGATTGTGTAATCCTAGATGAGTTCGGTGTTTGTGACCTTGTTGCCGGAGAACCAGCACGATAAAATGTAAGCTGTAGGAGTAAGCTCGACCCCGCACGAGCAGTTTAGCTTTTCCCAATCCTGAGTAGATACAGAATATCCCGAACTTAACTATACTACATATAGGATAGGAGGCGACGGAAGAGAAGCAGAGATCTTTTTTAGTAGCGGAAGGAGGGTTGATTATGAATTACTGGTTAACGATACATTGGCCTCTTCGTGTCGACGAAGATGATAGTGTCAACTGGAGAAACTGGGTCTTTCTAGCCGAAGGTTGGGAAGGAGCGGGAAGAGATATAAGACCTGGCGACCGTGTTTTCGTTTATGAAACCGGAATCGCTCCACGAGTGAGAGAGGGTAAACGCCTTGTTAGTAAAAAGCCTGGGAGAAAAGGAGTAGTTGCTGTTACGAGGGTGCGTACTCAACTCCAAGATGACCCCGACACTGAGGCTGAAGAGTTAGAAGATGGAAGGGTGCGCTGTTGGAGATTCCGTGCTAAAACCAGGACCGAACGAGAAGGTTTTCTTTCTCTTGCGGAACTTCGGCGTTTGCTGGGTAAGCCAGGATTCTCGGCTAGAATACCTGGAGGTCTGCTAAGATTAAACGAAGAACAATTTAATCGAATCCTCGAGAGGTTCGCCTGAACAGCGCGGTGCCAAGGTCTGAATCTTTCGAGACTATCCCAGTCCCCCGCCAATTTGGGGAGTGTGTGCTATGGCGACCTCAAAAAACGTCTCGACCTTTTGGTGTGGAAAAGTCATGATTGGTGAGCCGAGCAGAATTCGAACCCAAGAAGTATTTGCACAATGACTGGGAGCTCTTCGGATCCCATGCAATATTCTTGGTTTGAAACTCATATGAAGGCTTGGAGAAGGGCTGTAACTCGGACTCGGAAGGAATCTGCTCACGGGACAGCCTCCTGGTCGGCCTGAGGGCGATCGTTTTCCTGACAGGAGAGGAGGAGTTCTAGATAGGCTTTGGCTCCTCGAACTTCACGGCCAATAGTCAGTATCGGCGACGCCATGCTGATACGCTGATGTGTGATCGGCTCCAATCGGGTTGCAGTCTAGTCAGTCTTTCCATGGATCGGCGTTGGCATCTATCCACTCCACTATGGTAATGCTGTTCTAGGCTAATGATATGTATCTGTGATATAGTCGACAAACTTCTTTGCCTTGAGCACCACGCTTCCGATTGACAATGTACCGCTGTGCAGTGTCCAGATCTGTGAGGGAAGCGTTTCTAAGGGGAGTACTTGAATATCTCAACCTGGGAGACTGTCTCCTCGCCCCGTGTTATGATTGTGGTTGGCGATTTGTATTCTAGCTTATAGTGCTCCAGCTCTTCAAGGGGCACAGGGCTTACGAAGGGGTCTGTCCCCACTATCCTGTATTTTGAAGACCGTTGAAGCTCCAGAAATTCGAGGGCCTTTTCGTACGTGGCGCGGGTTGAGGACTTTATCTTGATGCCGAATCTGTTCATTCAATGATCGATGATTGCGATACAGGCTCAATAGCCTGTCTCAGGTTAGCTTGTTTCCTTCACATCGAGCCGGAGATAAACCGAGTCGTAGGCTTCCTCCTTTATCCTCAAAACACCTCCATTTGGGGGGCGAGAGCCACGGCTTCTAATAGCCCCAACTTTGGTGAAGACTATAATACAAGGTTGGCCAAAAGGCAACACTACCGGTAAGTATTCAGCTGTCAGCTTTCAGTTCTCAGCAAAGCCTGCAGGGGCATATGGCCATACGCCCTTACTCTATTCGAGAATAAAGTCTAACCCGTTCGCCCTGAGCCTGCCCCTGATTTACTCAGGGGCCCGTCGAAGGGCCGTTCATGGTTCGACAAGCCTGTCCTGAGCGGAGCCGAAGGACTCACCACGAACAGCATCTGGCATATCAATTCTGATCATTCGTTGGTGGGCACCCGCTCATGGGGGTTCAGTTTGAAGAAGCTGAATGCTGAGCGCTGATAGCTAAACACTTGCGATTAGCCTTTACTATCAGCCGTGGTTTAGGGTATACTCGGTATACTCTATACTGTTGTATTCTGCGAGGGAGCGTTCTGATGAAGGCCTTGATATTGGCCGGTGGCTCGGGGACGAGGCTTAAGCCGATCACTCATACAATACCCAAGCAACTTCTACCCGTCGCCAACAAGCCGATTCTGTTTTACGTCTTGGATCAAATCAGAGAGGCAGGCATCACAGATATCGGTATTATCGTCTCCCCGGAAACTGGACCTTACATCAGGGAAGCTGTTGGGGACGGCTTGCGGTGGGATAGCAGGATTACCTACGTTCTGCAGTCCGATCCTATGGGGCTGGCACATGCAGTAAAAACGGCGCAGGATTTCCTGGCTGGCTCACCATTTCTCATGTTCCTCGGCGACAACCTGATAGAGGGTGGTGTCAAGGGCTTTGTTCAGGAGTTCGATGACCACTCTCCGGATGCTCTGGTTCTTCTCAAAGAGGTGCCCGACCCCCGACTTTTCGGAGTTGCCGAGCTCAATGGTAAAGGCGAGGTGATCCACCTTGTGGAGAAGCCGAAAGAGCCCAAAACGAACCTTGCTCTGGTGGGGGTTTATCTATTCGCACCTGAAATCCACAGAGCGATAGATCAGATTAAGCCTTCCTGGCGCGGTGAACTGGAGATAACCGATGCTATTCAGAAACTCCTTGAGATGGGCAAGGAGGTCAGCAGCCATATTCTTACAGGGTGGTGGCTTGATACCGGGAAAAAGGACGACCTGTTGGAAGCGAACAGGGTTGTCCTCGACGGCTTGCTCAAGCGTGACGTGAAAGGAGAGATCGACTCCAAGAGCAAAGTGGTGGGCAGGGTGGAGATAAAGGAGGGGGCGAAGGTGGAGAACAGCACCGTTCGAGGCCCCGTATCCATTGCCGAGGGGTGTCAGGTCAGGAACTCCTTTATAGGCCCCTTCACCAGTATAGGGGCTAGTACAACGGTAGAGGATTCGTCAGTGGGGCACTCGGTTATCCTGGAGAACAGTCGCATTTACAGAATTGAGCGGCTGGAGGATAGTATCATCGGCACGCGTGTTGAACTTAAGAAGGCTGACGAAAGGTTCAAGGCAGTGAAGCTCTTTGTGGGATGTGACTCCAGTCTGGAATTGTAGGGAGGCCAAGATGGACTATATATCCGGTGTTAGGACGCGAAAGCTTCGCCTCATACCCGACGACCGTGGTTGGCTAATGGAACTGCTGCGCTCAGACTGGGAGGAATTTGAGAAATTCGGTCAAGCTTATGTTACTACGTGCTATCCCGGCGTGGTTAAGGCCTGGCACTACCACAAGGGGCAGACCGACCACTTCGCCTGCCTCAGTGGGGTAGCCAAGCTCGCCCTATATGATCCCCGTGAGGACTCGCCGACAAAAGGCATGGTGAATGAATTCTACCTGGGAACCCTAAATCCTATCCTGGTGAAGATCCCGCCTCTCGTTTATCATGGCTTCGCTGCTGTGGGCAGCGAGATGGCGATGATAGTTAATTTCCCCACGGCGCTCTATAACTACGAAGAGCCCGACGAATACCGCGTTCCCTACGATGATCCTGCTATCCCCTACAAATGGGAGACGAAGATGGGATGAAGGTGCTGGTAACAGGCGCCGGGGGGATGCTGGCAAACGACTTGGTCCCCGTACTCTCTGAGCGCGGATACGAAGTATTTGCGCCACCTGAAGACATGCTTGACGTTACCCATCTGGACACAGTAAGAGCTGTGGTTGATAGCTGCGAGCCGGAGATGATTGTTAACTGCGCTGCCTATACGAAAGTAGATGAGGCGGAAAAAGAGGAGCACCAGGCGCTTGTGGTGAATAGCTTTGGCGTTCAGAATCTTTGCCTTGTATGTCAAGAGAAGGATATCCCTTTGGTTCATTTCAGCACCGACTATGTATTCGATGGCACCAAGGATGGCCCTTATACGATCTACGATGAGCCTAACCCCTTGAGCGCCTATGGATGCTCCAAACTACTCGGTGAGAAGTATATATTGTGGCTTCTGAGCAAGTTTTACCTGATTCGCACTAGTTGGCTCTTCGGACACCACGTCAGAAACTTCATCGAGACCATGTTGGAGCTTGGTCAAAGGCAGAAGACGATATCTGTAGTAACGGACCAGAGGGGATGTCCCACCTGGACTCGTCACCTCGCAGAAGCGGTTGTTGTTCTCATCCAAACAGGGCGGTATGGGATTTATCACATAACTAATTCTGAGCCTACCACCTGGTTTGACTTTGCCCAGGAGATATTCCGCCTCTCCGGTATGGATATAGAATTGGTTCCTGTAACCTCGGATCAATTTCCCACACCAGCTAGGAGACCCCTGAATAGTGTTCTTGCCCCTTTTCCCCTTCCGCAGCTCATGGGGAGAGAGATGCCCTCCTGGCGAGAAGCCCTTAAAGAGTACCTACAGCAGAGAAATGTGGTGAAACAGGCGGGGGTTTAAGGGTAGAAAAGGATCAGGTTGATCAAACTATGAGGCTGCTTGTAACTGGAGGCGCCGGCTTCATTGGGTCTAACTTCGTTCATTACATACTGGAGAAGTATCCCGACTACAAGGTTGTAAACCTCGATGCCCTTACCTACGCGGGCAGCCTGGGGAATCTCGAGGGGTTGATGGATAATCCTAGGCACAGGTTTGTCCAGGGAAGGATCGAGGACGGCAAGCTTGTGGGAGAATTGATGGAAGGCATTGATGTGGTGGTAAACTTCGCCGCCGAGTCCCATGTCGATAGAAGCATACTTGAGCCCCAGGTGTTCATCAAAACCAATGTCGTGGGAACCCAGGTTTTGCTCGACGCAGCGCTGCGGTACAAGGTCAAGCTCTTTTATCAGATTTCTACAGACGAGGTTTATGGCGCCCTTGAGCTTAGCTCAACGGAGAAGTTCACTGAGGATTCCCCCCTCCGCCCCAACTCCCCTTATGCTGCCAGCAAGACCTCCGCCGATTTGCTCGTTCGAGCCTACTACCGAACCTACGGGCTGCCCGTAGTCATCTCACGCTGCAGCAATAACTATGGGCCTCGTCAACATCCGGAGAAGTTTATCCCCACGGTCATCCTCAATGCTTTACACGATAGGTCTGTTCCTATCTATGGCGACGGACTCTATGTACGTGACTGGATTCACGTCCTTGACCACTGCCGGGCGATAGACCTTATCATGGACAAGGGAAGGGTGGGGGAGGTCTACAATATAGGCCCTGATAATGAATGGGCTAACATAGACCTTGCGCGGAGAATCCTGCAGATTATGGGGAAACCCGAGGATTTGCTTCAGTCTGTCACTGACCGCCCCGGTCATGACAGGCGCTACGCTCTGGACGGTGACAAGCTGAAGCGTGAACTGGGTTGGAAACCCTCCGTCTCCTTCGACCACGGCCTCGCTGAAACCGTTCGCTGGTATTCTGAGGGCGGCAAGTGACCCATGGGCGCTGCAGGCTGCTTACGCTATGCGAGGCTGCGCGCCTTCTTCAGCCTGTCGGTCAGCATCGGCACTACCTCGAACAGGTCGCCTACGATTCCGTACGTGGCTACTTCGAAGATGGGCGCACTTTGGTCTTCGTTGATGGCGACGATGACCTCGGATGTCTGCATGCCGGCGAGGTGTTGGACTGCCCCGGATATTCCACAGGCGATGTAGAGCTTGGGGCAGACGGTCTTCCCTGTCTGGCCAACCTGATGTGAGTAAGGGATCCAGCCGTCATCTATGGGAGGACGTGATGACCCCAACGCTGCCCCCAGGGCGTCAGCCAGTTCCGCTACTATCTGGAAATTCTCCGGTTTGCCCAGCCCGCGGCCGCCGGAGACAATGATCTCAGCTTCATCGAGATTTACTCTTTCCGATAAGTCCTCAACGAAACTAAGCAGTTTGGTTCTGGAAGTGACGGATTCCTTGTCGAAATTAACCTTTATTATCTCTCCACGTCGCTGTTCGTCGCGCGCTGCCCTCTTGAACACATGGGGGCGGACGGTAGCCATTTGAGGCCTTTTTGCCTGGCACGTGATGGTGGCCATGACGTTGCCGCCGAAAGTGGGGCGTGTCTGCAGCAGGAGCTTGCTCTCGGGGTCGATGTCGAGGCCGGTGCAGTCGGCGGTGAGCCCTGTATAGACTACGGAGGCTACTCTGGGGATGAACGAACGGCCCATCGCGGTGGCTCCGGCGAGCAGTATCTCCGGCTTGTGCTTGCGGATCAAATCGACGAGCACCCCGGTGTAGCAATCCTCCTGGTGGTCTGCCAGCGCGGGGTCATCTGCTAGATAGACCTTGTCAGCGCCATAGGCTACAAGTCCTTCGGCTCCTTCGACGTTGTGGCCAAGACATACTGCGCATAGCTCGGTCCCCAGCTTATCCGCCAGCTTTCGGCCCTCGGTCAGGAGCTCATAAGATACGCTTTTCAGCTTGCCATCCCGCTGCTCAGCGAACACCCAGACTCCCTGAAAGCCCTCGCTGACCTCTTGCTCGGCTGCCTCGATGATTATGGCATCCTCGGTGCAGGCCTCCACGCAGGCGCCGCAGAGGTTGCAGCCTTCACTAACCTGTGCCACATCGTCAACTACCTCTATCACACCGAAGGGGCAGACAGGCTCGCACAAGCCGCAGCCGGTGCATCTTTCAGGGTCGATCTGAATCCCCATGCTTTTCCTCAGCTAAATTATCCGCTCTAGCCTCTCCACAAGCTGGTCTATCTGCTCCTCCGGGCTGCCCTGGAGCATCTCGCTCTTGTGCGTCCTCTGGGGGAAGAATATCTTTACCACACGGGTAGGCGAGCCAGAGAGGCCAGCCTTGTCTCCATCGACACGTATATCCTCGGCAGTCCAGACGGTTATTTCAGCGGTCTTAGCCTTGGCCATGCCGCGCAGGGATGGCAGGCGGGGCACATTTATCTCCTTGACCACGGTGATCACCGCGGGCAGGGTCATCTCGATGACCTCGTAGCCCTCCTCGACCATTCGCTGCACCCTCATGTACCCCTCTCTTATCTCCTCGACCTTGCTCACATAAGCCACAAAGGGTATTTCCAGCATCTCGGAGAGCTCGGGGCCTACCTGGCCAGTGTCCCCGTCCAGCGTCTGCCGGCCGCATATTATGACATCGTAATCTGCTATCTTGGCGAGTGCCCGGGAGAGAACGTAGGAGGTAGCCCAGGTATCGGAGCCGGCTAAGGCGCGGTCGCTGATCAGTATGGCCTCATCTGTGCCGAGGGAGATCGTCTCCCTCAGCGCTTCCTCTGCCTGAGGTGGCCCCATGCTGATAACGGTAACCTTGCCCCCACACCTTTCCTTTAGGCGAACGCCTTCCTCCAGTGCATAGGTATCGAAGGGATTGATAATGCTTTGCACGCCCTCCCGGACCAGTGTGTTAGTCTCGGGGTCTATCTTGATGTCGGTGGTGCCCGGCACCTGCTTTATGCAAACCACGATGTTCATTCTCTCAGTGCCTTCCTTCTTAACAACTCCAGGGCGATAACGTTTCTCAGCACCTGATTGGTTCCTTCATATATCTGATTGATCTTGGCATCACGCATCATCTTCTCCACCGGGTAGTCGCGCATGTAGCCTGGCCCGCCGAAGATCTGCACTGCATCGGTGGTTACCTTCATTGCCATATCCGTGGCGAAGACCTTGGCCATCGCTCCTTCCTCGGTGAAGTTCCTGGCACCGCTGTCAATGGTCTTGGCCGCGGCATAGACCAGAGCCCTGGCAGCTTCGAGTTCCATAGCCATATTGGCCAGCATATGCTGAACGGCTTGAAAGGTGGAGACCGGGTGACCGAACTGCTGGCGCTGCCGGGCATAGGCCACTGCCGCTTCGAGGGCTCCCTGGGCGAGCCCGAGCGCCAAGGCACTAACACCGGGGCGGGATAAGTCCAGGGCCTTCATGGTTACGATGAACCCCACGCCCTCTCTGCCCACCAGGTTCTCCTTAGGCACTCGGCAATTATGGAAAACAAGTTCTCTGGTGGCGGAGGAGCGAATGCCCATCTTCTTCTCTTTCTTGCCGAAGGTGAATCCTGGTGTTCCTTTCTCCACTATGAAGGCGCTGGCGCCACGACTGCCCTTTGAAGGGTCGGTCAGAGCGATAATGGTGTAGATCTCAGCCTCACCGCCGTTGGTGATGAACTGCTTGGTGCCATTTATGATGTAGTCATCGCCATCCCGGGTCGCAGTCGTCTTGATGGCACCGGCGTCGCTGCCGGCTCCGGACTCCGTCAGGCCAAAGGCGGTCAGCTTAGCGCCGCTGGCTATATCGGGTAGATATTTCCGCTTCTGTTCCTCCCCGCCGTAAAGGAGAAGGGGCATAGCTCCCAGTGCATCTGCAGCGTAGGTGAGAGCTACTCCGCAGCAGGCCCTGCTTAGCTCCTCAACGGCTATGCATAGGGCGAAACACCCTTCCCCTAAACCTTCATATTGCTCAGGTATAAAGATTCTGAACAAATCCGCATCGGCCATATCCTTGACTATTGCCCAGGGAAACTCCTCCTTTTCGTCCAGTTCCGCCCGTACCGGAAGTATCCTTTCCTCGGCGATCCTCCGAGCCAGGCCTTTGATTAGCTGCTGCTGTTCAGTCAAGAAATACTCCAAAGCAACTCTCCTTCATTGTAGAGATGAAGTAATTGTAGCCAATTCTTGAAACTTATCAACCCTGCTCACTTGGAGTGGGGGGTTACTTCCAGAACATCATGGTCATGAAGTTCTGCTGGCTTGTGCCGGTATAATGGTATACCAGTATTCTGGTATACCATTTTAGCCGGAGTAGAGTCTCCCCACGATGTCCTGAGCCTGGTTTATGATGCGGTCGATAATCTCCTTGACACTCATTACCTTGTCGATGAGGCCCGCCACTGGTCCACAGGGAACGACTCCTGCTTCGACATCGTCCTCGAAAAGCACCTTCCTCAATCTGTCGCCACCGATATATGGCAGAAGCTCAGCCATGGTAATGCCTTTCTTTTCCAGCTCCAACACCTTCTCCGCAGCTTCATTCCTGCGCACCCTGTAGGCTCTGCTAAGGGAACGCTCTACGTAAACGGTGTCGGTTGCCTGAGTCTGAACAAGCCACTGCTTGAATGTCTCACTGGCTGGGCACTCGTGGGAGGCCATAAGCCGAGTGCCTATCTGCACCCCCGAGGCGCCCAGGGCCAGCGCGGAGGCGAAAGCCCGCCCATCGCTAACCCCGCCGGCTGCGATCACCGGTATCTTGAGCGAGTCCACTGCCAGTGGGATCATGATTGATAGAGGTAGGTCGTCCAATCCAGTGTGTCCCGCTGCCTCGTAGCCCACCAGGGTAACAGCGTCGACACCTGCGCCTTCCGCCGATTTGGCGTGCCTCACCGTAGCGCACTTGTGAAGTACAGTAATGCCGGCCTCCTTGAGCTGCTTTACATAAGGTTCTGGATTCTGGGCAGCAGTCTCCACGAACTTGACCCCCTCTTCCACGACGACGTCCATGTCTTCAGCGATCCTATTTGGATCCCGCGTAATCAGGGCGATGTTGACCCCGAAGGGCTTGTCGGTGAGGCTGCGGCAGGCTCTGATCTGCTCCTTTAACTCATCCCGGGTGCAGGTAACCCCAGCGATAAGTCCGAAGCCTCCGGCATTGGAAACCGCAGCTGCCAGTTCTGCAGTGCTCAGATACGCCATTGCGCCGCCTATTATGGGATACTCAACGCTGAGTAGCTCGGTCAGCCTGGTTTTGAACATCTCGCCCTCTGCTTATCACCTTGGTGGTGGACTAAGGGTATCATCAGGTGGAGGTGGAAGTCAACAGAAAGGCTATATGCGCCGCGGTAGGGGAGCGCCTCCCCCATATCCTTAAATGGCGGCGCCCGCCTAGACAGCCAAACATTCAACCAGCAAGACATTCAAGAATCTGGCTATCTAGATGCCTGAATGGCTGAATCAGGGCTGGCGATGGCTCATTTCGGGGGATTTACGCTCAACGGGGGCGAAAAAAAGCAGCGAAGCCCTGAGAGCGAAATCTGGGCGTTTTTTTCCCTAACATGGGAAAGACATCATGGCGAGGCCCTGAGAGCGAAATCTGGGCGTTTTTTGTTCTAGGGCGTTGACACTGTTGCTTTGAGGGTGTCAGGCGATTTTGGTAGGGGGGCGGAGGGAAACCGGGTGCAGCACTGTGTTTATGAGATAACATAGTGCGCATATACTGTGTTATTTGGAGGAAGCTCTAACTTTGATTGAAGCTAATTCGATATAGGCGGCAGCACATATACACACTGTGTCTCTTAACACAGTGGGAAACCTAACAAAGTGTAAGGATTTCGAACACAGTCAGTTTGTGTCAGGAGCTGAACTGTGTTAAACTTTGCGTGGTGAGAACACTTGGAGAGGGCGCAGATGTTCAAGTGTAGAGAGTGCGGGAAAGAGTTCAGCGACTGGCATGCTCTCGGCGGCCACATGAGGACGCACAGGGCGAGGAAAGAGAAAGCTGTGGCTTTGCATGCGGACGAGGAACAGAGGAAGGAGCGCCTGTCGCAAGCGCTGGGAAACCTGAGCGACCTCAGTCCGCAGGAAGCATGGCAGATCGTGGTGAACTGGATAATGGACGTGCACCATCAGTTACAGCTAAAGGATGAGATCATACAAAGCTACCGGCTTAGACTGCAGGACAGCGAGGCAAGGGTTCAGGCTGTGCAGAGCGAGCTTAAAAAGCTGCAACAGACGGTCGAAGAGGAAATAGTATAGCTGACTGCTTTACTCGCTCAGATTCTCAATACAGAGCCGTTCGCTCGCTGTGGATGTTATCAGCCACAAGGAGCAAGGAATATCGCTGATACGCTGGGCATGCTGCAACAGCTGGGCATTATTCCACCGATGGGGTAGGCGAGAGTCGAAGAGGCTCACGTTTACAAAGCGGCGGGGAATCAGCTATAATCTGTGCCATGAGTGCATTGAGAACGCATTACTGTGGGGAGCTTCGTAAGCAGCATGCTGGCCAGGAGGTGACCGTCGCCGGATGGGTCAATCGGCGCCGCGACCACGGAGGTCTGGTATTCATTGACCTGCGCGACCGAGAGGGAATTGTCCAGACAGTGTTCAATCCCGAGCTATCAGCTGCGGCTCATGCGATTGCAATCGAGCTGCGACACGAATATGTGGTCAAAGTCAAGGGCAGGGTCTCCCCCCGTCCCCCAGGGACTGAGAACCCTAAGCTGGGCACGGGCGACATCGAGCTTATCGCTGAGGATGTGGAGATCCTCAACGCGGCCAAGACGCCGCCTTTTTATATAAATGAGGAGGTTGAAGTAGAGGAGTCACTCCGCCTCAAGTACCGCTACCTCGATCTCAGGCGTGAGCGGATGCAACGCAACATGATCCTGCGTCACCGCGTGATCAAGTTCATGCGTGACTTCCTCGACGCCAAGGGGTTCATCGAGATCGAGACCCCGGTCTTGATCAAGAGCACGCCTGAGGGGGCGCGGGACTACCTGGTGCCCAGCCGAATCCATAGCGGCAAGTTCTATGCTTTGCCACAGTCGCCACAGCAACTGAAACAGCTGCTTATGGTAGCCGGCTACGATAAGTACTTTCAGATAGCCCGCTGTTTCCGTGATGAGGACCCGAGGGCTGACCGCCAGCCTGAGTTCACCCAGCTCGACCTCGAGATGAGCTTTGTGGATGAGGACGATATCCTCGACCTGACGGAGGAGCTTTTCACCTCGCTGGTGGAGACGATAACGCCTCAGATGAGGGTAATCAAGCCCTTTCCCCGCCTCTCCTATGCGGAGGTGATGGAGAAGTACGGCAGCGATAAGCCTGATTTGAGGTTCGGGCTGGAGCTTGCCGATCTCTCGGATATTGTTGCTGGCTGTGAATTCTCTGTCTTTCGCTCGGTCCTTGGTGAGGGGGGGAAGGTTAGGGGATTTGCTGCTCCGGACTGTGGCACTTACTCCCGCAGCCAGCTGGCTGAGTTGACTGACTTCGTCCGCAGTCGTGGGGCCAAAGGCCTGATCACTATGGCGCTCGATGGAGAGCCCGGAGAGGCACTCACTGACCTAACCCCGGACAAGGTTCGCTCTGTTGTCGCTAAGTTCCTGACTGCAGAGCAGATAGTGGAGATTGCTAAGCGACTGGGAGCCAAGAGGGGAGACCTGTTGCTCATAGTTGCAGATAAGCCAAAGATAGTCGACGCTGTCTTGAGCAGCTTGCGCTCGGAGATGGCATTACGTCTTGGCCTCGCTGACCCCAATCTTCTGGCTTTCGCTTTCATACAGGATTACCCTTTGTTCGAATGGAATGAAGAGGGGCGCTGGGAGCCAATGCATCACCCCTTCACTGCTCCCAGGAATGAGGATGTGCCGTTGCTCGATACCGACCCGGGAAAGGTACGGGCCAGGCACTATGATTTTGTGTGCAACGGCTCCGAGCTCTCCAGTGGCTCGATCAGGATCCATAACCGAGAGATTCAGGAGAAGGCATTCCAGATTCTAGGCTATAGCAAGGAGGAGACCGAGCAGAGGTTTGGGCATCTCCTGGAGGCTCTGGAGTGCGGTGCTCCCCCACATGGGGGTATCGCCCCAGGAATCGATCGTTTCGTAATGCTGCTCGCTGGAGAGGAGAACATCAGGGAGGTGATTGCCTTCCCCAAGACTCAAAGCGCTGTAGACCTCATGTTTGATTCCCCTTCT
>JAUXAX010000014.1 GCA_030619685.1 Dehalococcoidia bacterium | reverse complement strand
TCGATGTCCTCAGGCCCTATCCCCGCCTCCTGCCATAGATGCGGAGCAAGGCGGGTATACTCCTCCAGGTCGGCGATGTTCTGGCGCTGATAGCTGGTCATCATCTCTATCCAACTCCCTGTCCCCTGCTCAGCGGCCATTATGTAGGCCGGCTTCTGCTTCAGGTCCTTTGCTCTCTCCGGCGAGGTCACGATCATGGCAGCAGCGCCATCTGTCTCCTGGCAGTAATCAAATAGGCGCAGCGGATAGGCGATCATCCTGGCATTGGCGTGATCCTCAAGCGTCAGAGGCCTTCCATGCATCATCGCCTTGGGGTTCATGTTGGCATGCTTCCTGAAGGCGACGGCTACCTCGCCGAGGTCAGTGGTCTTGGTCCCATAGTTGTATGTGTGTCTTTGAGCCATTACCGCCACCATGGAGCCTGGTGCCATCAGGCCAAAGGGTATAGAATACTGGAAATGCCCCGCCATTGGCATGACCGCGCCCATTTGCCCATAGCGGAAACCAGAGCGTTCGTTCAGTGCGCGGAAGCATGCCACGTAGTTGGCCTTGCCCAGGGCCACCGCCATAGCTGCCATTTGCACTATGCCGCAACCGGCACCGCCGCCGAAGAAAACCTCGGGGAAAAACCTCAGGTTTTCAATGCCGAAATTCCTTGCTATCTCGTCGACCTGGTTGCTGTCTACCGAGAACCTGACTATGCCGTCGATCTCCTTGGGGCTTATCCCGGCATCCTCGCAGGCTGCCGATATCGCCTCTAACGCCAGGCGCATCTCGCTGCGGCCCGAGTTCTTGGAGTACTCGGTCTCTCCGATGCCAACAATACAAGCCTTGTCCTTCAAAGTCTCCGCCATCACTCTAACCCCTTTCTTATCGGACGTAGCGCTACAAGGTAGTGGCCACGTGTTACCGGCTGCCTTCGTCAGCCCTGGTAGGCAGAGCCATGGTAATTTGAGCATTACAGAAAGGGCCATCTGGGGTTACGGAGTTAACTTGCAATTCTACCAGGTGCAGGCCTGACAGGTATCCTTCGTCCTCTGCGCCGATCCATTTCCTGATCACATTACCTGACACCGTCATCGTATCACCAGCACAGCAATTCCCCTCGATGTTGAACCGAGTCCTCTTTAGTTCTCCTTCGGGACCACTCCAGTCGGTCGCCAGCCTGGACAATATCCCTTCGGAGTGCATGATGTTGACGATTACATTCCTTTGCTGCGCCTTTTGAGCAAAATCTTTGTCGTGGTGCATCGGGTTGGTGTCTCTTGTAGCCCAAGCCCCACCACTGATCTTAACCGCTGTCATTTCCATCGAGTAGGAGCCGATATCCTGCCCTTCCGCCACATCCTCCCAATAAACCTTATTCTGGGGCATCATTAACCTCCTTTACTCCTCTTTTGGTTTATACTTCAAAACAGTCCTGACTTCTCGACCTACCATCTCACCCCTCTGATTATAGTAAGTCTGGGTGGTGGTGATGAAGTGCCCCTCCCCGATACGCGTCCGCTTTAGATCTGACACGCTGTCAAGCTTCATAATATAGTATAGTCTGTCGCCAGGGCGCACCGGCTTGTGGAACTCATGGATCATATCTGTAGCAATCCAGGTGTCCACGCCAGGGAGTTCGAGCTCCGCCATGGGCATCCAGGGGAACTCAGGAAAGGGCCACATCCGTGGCATGCACCACACCATCAACATCTGGGGCGGTGCAATGATGCCACCATACTTGCTGTTCTTGGCATACTCCTCATCGGTGTACAAGGGGTTCGCGTCCTCCATCATTTCACAGAAGTGCCTGATCATCGACTTGGACACCTCATCCGGGGCATAGAAAGGTTCAGATTCCTTGCCTAACAATGCCCTATCTTTCTCGGTCACTGCCATTTCAGTTCACCTCCCTAAACTCTGAATTAACACTTGTGAGGGGCTCACCAGGTTTAACGCCGTACTTTCTCGTTCTTGCTCTGCACCAGGGGCAACCGCCGAAAGTCAATATTGTCTCGAGTGTTAGCAGGATTCTGCAAACCTGACTCCTCCTTCTTGCTCCTGTGCAGACAGGACATCCATACTCACAATAGTCGGGATCGTCTAAGTGCAAAATGGGCATTTTCCAGCCCTTCCATCCATACTTCTTTGGGACTCCCTCCTGGCTCACCTCTGCCTCCTTTTCCCTGCCTCGTGCAGATTCAACCTAAACATAGTTCGAATGCCTTTCCCTACTCTCTGGATCGAGCCTGTCACATCCTTTCACACTCCTGCTCGATGGCGCGGCGAATGGTAACCCTACGACAAGATGAAAACCTAGACAATTGCCCCTATCTCGCTCAGCCCATCAATATCGTTCTGGGAATATCCCAAATCTTTTAGAATCTCCTCTGTGTGCTGGCCAGGTAGAGGTGCTGTATTTCTGATCTCACCCGGTGTCTCCGAGAACTTCACCCCGATCCCCACTTGCTTAACCTTGCCTAGCTTGGGGTGGTCAACTTCTACCACCATCCGGCGATGGAGCACGTGGGGGTCGGAGAAGACCTCGTCGAAATTGAGCACCGGTGCAATGGAGATATCCTTGGGGCCCAAGAGCTGGAACCACTCATCCCTTGTTTTGGTCAAAAAAATTTGCCCCAGTTGTGAGACTGTCTCTTCCTTCTCGTTGCCCGCAGCAAACTGGTACGGGATTAGATCCTCTCGCTCCAGTGCCCGGCAGAGGTTCTGCCACGACTTGACTTCAGTACAGCCAATGGCAATGTGCCCCCCGTCCTTCGTCTCATAAACGTAGTAGCAAGGCATTGCCCCCGTCAATGGGGTATCACCCCACTTAGGCACACCGCCACCAGCAAAGAACACGGATGCTTCCCAGGCCAAAAGTGAGATCACGCCATCGACCATGGCAACGTCGATAAACTGCCCTCTGCCCGTCCTCTCACTGGCAAGGAGAGCGACCATGATGGCGAAAGCGGCTTGCAGCCCTCCTCCAGCGTAGTCCCCTAACAGGTTGAGCGGAACCGCTGAGCGACCTTTCCTGATGCCCATAGCGCTCAGTGCTCCGGCTATCGCGATGTAGTTGATGTCATGTCCCGGCAGATCGCGGTAGGGGCCGTCCTGTCCATAGCCTGAAAGCGAACAATAGATAATCTTCGGGTTTATTCTTTTCACTGTTGCGTAATCTATGTTAAGCCGCTTGACCACCCCGGGGCTGAAGCCCTCTAGGACGACGTCTGAAGTCTCCACCAGCTTGTAGAAGACCTGACGGGCCTCCTTTGTCTTGAGGTTGAGGCTG
Source organism: Dehalococcoidia bacterium (assembly GCA_030619685.1). The sequence continues at coordinate 36,057 of JAUXAX010000014.1, read as the reverse complement.
ATGCTCCTCTTATTGCGGTCCAGGGCGTAATAGGCAGCCCATGTCTCCTCGTCGACATTCAAGGGTACGATGCCAAACCCTGGCTGCTCGATCTTGATGACCTCAGCACCAAGGTCAGCCAGGAGCATGGTGCAGAAAGGTCCCGGCGCCATTCGAGACAGGTCTAGAATCTTTATCCCGGCCAGCGGCAGTGCCATTGATATTTCCCCCTCAAATTCTTCTGCCGGAGCCTGCGATATTATAAGGCTGCTAGGAGGAAAAGTCTAACAGGTGTAATCTGCTGCCACGAGTAAGGCCTTTCTTGATTTCATCCTGTACCATCCAGTTGACCAGCCGCAGGCTAAGGTAGCAACGCATGAGAAGAAGACAAAGGCCATAGGTGGTGTCTTCAAAACATTGGATTGGTTTCATCCTCTGCTCTTCACTTCCGGTCTACAAAAAGAGGCTCGCCATCATTGATCCCCCCATAGATAATTCCATTCGTGACCCCTGCGCCACTTATAAATTTGCCCCCAAACCTCGTCGTGGACGCAACTTTTGCTTCAAGGAGTCTAGCGTCCTCAAAAAGATATGCAAATATTGCGGGAAATATGTCCTGGTGAACGGTTATATCATCATATTCTGAAAAGTCCTCAGTTGGCCACTTAATAGCTAGAAAAGTCCCATACCTATCTTGGATATCAAGGCGAGATATTTCAGAAATATCGTAGGCACGGTCTAACCACCTGTAGCAGTTCTTGGTCAGGTAGGGGCCATGGTCACCTGCCACAACAATTATTGCACCAGGATCCTTACGAGTTATCGTTTCGATATTCTGTTTCATTTCGTAATTAGCACTAATTAACCTTGCCTCGTAAAGTGCTGTCTCATTTGGCCTGCAAACTCCTAGACTATGCCCTATTAAGGCTTCGTGCGCGTAAACAAACCTAGGCTTGTTGGGAACGCTTTCAAAACCGCTTAGTTTATGTTCTATGAACTGCTCGCGTGGTGCTTCGCCAAACATATCAAATCTGAATTCACCCATGAAAATCGCTTTCATGAGCGATCTATGAGGTGCTTCTCGAAATTCCATAGATGGAAATGAAGAATCGTAGCTTGATCCAATACCTTGAAAGTAATAATCGCCAGGAAATATACCATAAGTCTCATAACCAAAGCTTTTTAGCAGGTTTTGTACTATCCCATCCCCTGAAACCCCCCTTCTTTCCCTACCATAAAATTCTGTAGATGCGTTTAGAGTTAGACTCATTGTTCTAATTGAGGAGCTGCAAAGCGAATAAGTATGTGGATAGAGTTCAAAGCCCAATGCTTCTAGGTACTTTTCCTGAGCACTATTGTCTATGCCGTACCCAAGCATTGTCTCGTTGATTACATATGAGTCGAAGGCCAGTAGATAAATATTTGGTGTGGATAGGGGTTTTCTCGAACCAACAACTTGTACAAGTTTGTTGTCGGGATCTGTACTTCTATGGGCTATCATTGACCAGTCTTCAAGTGTCACCTGGATCGCACTGTTTGCTATGAATAAAATAGCGACGACAAAGTACATGAACTTCCTGTCAATCAGATTGTATAGAATCCAACCTACAAGAAATATCGCACTGAAAAGAACAAGTTGAGTCATTAAGCTACCCCCTTCAAACCAACCAAATCCCGCGCTTAATGACGCCATGTTGGTGATCGTAAATGTGAACGCCAAACCCAAGATCATCAACGTCTTAGTTGAGGCAACAATACCAAGCAATGTGGGTATTACGATGATAAAAAGTATAGAGAAAACCACAAAAACAGCCGAAACATACAGCGAACCTAATGGCGATAGTATGTCTTGATTGTGTAGAATGTATTGAACGACGGGTGTTAGCGGAAGCAAGATCAGAATGAAATCGCTGACACATAACTTTTGTATACTATTCCCGAACGTTAGTCTATTCCCTTTTTTTATTTTGAAGAGTACAAAGAAAACCAGGTACAACGCGGCCGCCAATAACAATGAGTACCTCCAGGCTCTATTGACAAAGACAGCGTTTACGTTTACGCCATATTCATCAGGCAATAACCAGGAAAGGAATAAAGAAAACGAAACAAAATACAAGGTCAAAACGACCAAGGGAATAAGCACGTGCATCCATATAGCTTCTAGGATATATGCTTTAATGGCTGACCAGCCCCCGGTCATTGTACCACCTCGACAGTTAGACCGACTGCCTGCTGACTTGGTCGTAATATAACTGACTCCTATCCATCCAAAGCTGCCTCCCTGTCTGATTCGTTTTCCTTCATCCTGTAGCTTCCTCTTACTTGAGTTGGCTACAGTGTAGAATAGATTACACCCCGATGCAAGAGAACGGGTGTGACGGTTCTTCTCGGTTTGTGGTTGGAAGAGCCTACTGAGGTATTTCAGGGGGGGGCATAAGCTACAACCCAACATGGGCAGTCGACTCTGTTTTAGCTTGGCTCCACAACGGGGGCAGTATTCGAGGCGCCACTGACCATATGTGACATCTCGGCCACTTTTCCTGCGTCAAATTGTACTTATTTCGGTATTCCTTTATGGTGGTTTTTGTCGTCCATTGAGAAATATAACCAAGCAGCCAATAGTTGCTATAACAAACAGCACAGCTAAAAAAAACGCGATAGAGTGAGAGATAGGCTCTTCTTCGGGCAGATCCAATAGTAAAATTCCCACAAGGATATTAAGCCAAAACATCGCGAACGACATTCCGGCTACCAGCAGGAATGTTTTCAGCCTTTTTAAACGCCTTTCGGCTAACTTTGGTTCCATCTGGTCATGGAATAAATTAGTTTTCTTTTTCCAAACCATCAATACCAAGAATATCCAGACCGCTAAGGGTATCCAGAACCATATGGCGGACTCAACAGCACGGATATTCCCCCTTGCCGCCGCCGCTATCTCAAATACAACGATTACAACGATTACAACGATTATTCCGATTAATAATTTTTTATTCATTATCACCCCCCCCCTTAATAACTCACGGATTTAGTAATCATTATCCTATCACACCATTGATGATAAATATCTCATCCATAGTTGTTTTTAAAGCCCTGGCTACATTGTGAGCCAATTTTAGAGAAGGGTTATACTTCCCCTGTTCCAGAAAGGTAATAGTTCCCCGCCTGACTCCAACTATCTCGGCCACTTTTCCATGCGTCAAATTGTACTTATTTCGGTATTCCTTTATGTTGTTTTTCGTCGTCCTTTGAGAAATATAACCAGGCCGCCAATAGTTGCTATAATAAACACCCAAAGAGCCGCAAGCGCGATGATGAAAGAGACAGGCTCTTCTATTTCGGATAGACCGTATAGTGCATTGTGCACAATGACCCCAACAATAAACACCGCGAACGATATTCCGGCTACCAGCAGGAATGTTTTCAGCCTTTTTAAACGTCTTTCGGCTAACTTTGGTTCCATCTGGTCATGGAATATATTAGTTTTCTTTTTCCGAACCATCCATACCAGGTATATCCAGACCGCTATTAGGGCGCCCGCAATTAACATAGCCAATAACATAGCCAATGCAATCGCCGCCGCTATCCCAAATACAACGATTATTCCGATTTTTAATTTTCTTTTCATTATCACCCCCCCCTTAATACCTCACGTATTTAGTAGTCACTACCCTATCACACCCGTAATTTGGGATTTCCCATTTCAATTTGCGGTGAGGCCATTCTCATCCGTCATCGCTCTTGGCGCCAATGATATGCCCTTGTCATTTGGCTGTCAATCCATCTCAGCGCCTCTTGCCTCTTTTCACCCATTGGGTTCCTCCAACCATCCCCATCTGATTAGGTTAAACAAGGGTCTTTTGAAGCTATTCTACGCAGAGAGATAGCCCGTCCTTCAGGCTCAGTTTATCACGTCCTTGTCCTACTTAGAAGAGAATTCCGCTAAGACCTTCTTGGCTCCCTCCACCATCTCCTCAACAACCTGCTTGGCCGGTTTTAGCTCGTTGACCATCCCCGCTATTTGCCCCGCGGGCGCAGGCACTATATCCGCCATCCGCGCCTCATAGGCCCCATCCAGTATGGGCAAGATGACCATCGGTTGCAAGGGCAGGGGTAATGTGGGCAAACCAGCCTTCTCCCAGGCAGCAATCAGCCTGTTCTTCATGTACCTTGCCTGCTTGCCAGTTATCACCCTCGACACCACGGTGTCATCCTCTGTCCCATCGACAATCCTCTGCTTAAGGTAGTCCTCATAGATGGACTCATAGGTGCCAACGAAGACGGTGCCGCACCACACGCCAACAGCCCCAAGCGCTAGGGCAGCGACAAGCCCTCTGCCATCACCTATCCCACCAGCAGCCACCACCGGAATGGGGGAAACAGCGTCTACCACCTGGGGCACCAGGGGCATGGTGCCTATCCTGCTGACATGCCCCCCAGACTCGTGCCCCTGCGCCACTATGATGTCCACACCCGATCTGGCAACGCGACGCGCAGCCCTGACGTGGCCCACAACGCTGATCACCTTCATTCCTCGGGCATGGGCCTCAGCTACCATAAACCCGGGGTCTCCCAGCCCCGCGGCATAGACAGGGACACGCTCTTCAAGGATCACCTTGATCTGCTCCTTGAACAGGTCTCCGGTAAAGACCGTCTCATCAGCCATTTCGGATAGATATCCCTTTCCCCCCGTCGGCCTGGGCACCCCCAGCTCCTCCCTCAGCTTATCAACGAAGTCAGTCTGCTCCGAAGCAACAGATGGCAACTCGCCCTTAAATTCAGCTGTGGTCCCTGTCTGAGGAACCTCTCCTGGCAAAACCGTATCCACCCCGAAGGGCCTGTTGGTGAGGCTCTTTGTCTTCTTGATCATGGCTTCGACTTTTTGAGGAGGCAGGAAGGCGCAGCCGAGGATACCTAGCCCGCCTGCATTGGATACCGCTGCCACAAGCTCGGGGCCGGACACGGGCCCCCCCATCCCGCCCATACCAGCCAGGATGATGGGATATTCGATGTCGAGCATGTCACATAACCTGGTCCGAAGGGGATCCTTTGCCATTTCCATCCTCCTTAACTGTTTGTTTCATTCAAGGGCGCCTGCTATGAGCAGGTCTGCGACCTCATCGTCGGACATTCCCAGGACTTCCTTCAGAATATACTCGTTGTGCTGACCCAGGCAGGGAGCAGGCATGGAGATCGAAGCTAGCTGGCCTCCTCCTATCAGAAAAGCCATATGGCCATCCTTACAGGGAAAGGCGACCCTGCACCGCGGGGTGCCCATCATGCGCGTAGCTCCACCCCGAAACATATTGAACTTCATCAGGTCCCAGAACTGGATCACATTCATAAGGGTCCACACCACAGCTTCCTGCATTGAGACGTCAACATGCTGCCCCTCCCCCGAGAACTCTCGATAGTAAAGGGCGGCTAGCGTCCCAGTGGCAGCGTGGTTGCCGGCATGAAGATAAGCCTGGGGAAAGCCAATTCGACACGGGGGCCGATCGTCATCGCCGGTGACATAGGCTTGGCCGCCTAGTGCGCAACCTACCAGGTCAGGAGCTTTCCAGTCCTTGTAGGGGCCAGTCTGGCCGAATGCGGTAATGGAGGTCACAATGATGCCTGGATCTGTCTCACTGAGTGCTGAATATCCCAGGCCCAGACTGTCCATATATCCCGGTGGGAAGGACTCCACGATGACGTCGGCGGTCTTGACCAATCTCTTGAAGATATCCTGACCATCGGCGGTTTCGATGCTTAAGGTTATGCCCCTCTTGCTTGTGTTGTAGGCCCACCAACAAAGGCTTTTCTCAGGATCGGGGATATCCTTGTAGAAGGGGCCGATGTTTCGGGAGGGGTCTCCACCAGGCGGTTCAATCTTGATTACGTCAGCCCCGAGGTCAGCAAGGACCTTGGCGCAGTAGACTCCCTTGTCGTCGGCCAAGTCGAGGACGCGGTAGTCGCTCAACATCCCTTTGCCTTTTTCCTTATCTGCCATACCCTATTCTCCTTTCTGACCCTCTGTAGGAGCAGGCTCTTCGTAATGTTGTCCCGCTGTCGCGCTACCCTTTGCCTCGGCGACTGAACAAAAGCGACAAGGCCGCAGGGGTTGGTCAGGTGCGCTTTGGCGAGAGCAGAGCAAAAAGTGTGGAGACGACTCCCCATTGTAGGACACGGAACCTTGGGGTGCCCGCTGCCTCCACAATACTTGTGAGGAGATACGCTTGAGTTAAGAAAAATTATAGCATCTTTGTCAAGGTTCTTCAGACCATGGCAGTGGTGGTTGACCAACTTCGTATGGCCATGTATTAGAGGCTGGTGGGGCCGTGGCTCAACGAGAGAGCAGTGGACTGACAATTGATAGGTTGAGGTTTCGACCCCCGGCGTGGTCGAGGGGATGTAGGGGCGACCTGAGGGTCGCCTACCTCGCCGCCCGTTTAGGCGAAACCAGGCGTCACTCACATCTAATCGCCAGCCCTAACCACCAGGTCTCTCACCTGAACCTTATCGCGATTTTCAGTGAAAGGTTCGTTGCCAATGCACGCTATTGGCAATAGGCGGGACTCATTGACAGCTGCCGAGCTGAAGCGTATGATGGTCGCACTCGTAACGTAAGTGCAAGGCTGGCGGAAAACGCTACAGGCATGAAGTCTACGTGTTGCATGTCAACATTTTCACCCCAAGGCGGTGAGACAAGGCATGGTCAAAAGAAACAGTTCCGTGCTGGCTAAACCTAGGCACACCAATGCCCTGGAGCCGAGAGGGTGGGCGACTGGACTGAGCGCACTTGTGGAAGCATCCAGAGATGCCTTCCTCTTGTTTGATGGGAACCTCAACCTTTTGAAGGCAAATCCGGCCGGCGAAAGACTACTTGGTCTGTCAAGAAAGGGCGCGAGAGCCAGCGTCGGAAAGAACCTGCTCGACCTCATGCCTCACATTAAGGAGACAGGGGAATATGACAAGTACCTGAGTGTTGTAAGAACGGGCGAACCGTTTATCACTGAAGCCACCGCCGCGCATCCCAAGTTTGGGGACGTGCACTTGAGCATCAATGCTATGAAAGTAGGAAATGGCCTCGGACTTCTGGCCAGTGACATCACGGAGCACAAGCGGTTGGAGGAGGCGCTCGAGGAGAACAGACAGAAGTTCAGTCTACACTTTGAGACCATAACTGATGTTATCTACTCGATTGACCCCGAGTTCAGGATTATCAGCGTATCACCCTCGGTAGAAAGCGTATTGGGATACAAGCCTGAGGAACTGATCGGGAGACGTTTTCAGAATTTGAATGTGCTTGCACCGGAGTACCTAGAAAAAGCTGTCTCCGACATATCGCGTGTCTTGGCGGGCGAGAGGATCTCTTCAACGGAATACGAGTTCATCGCCAAGGATGGGTCAAGGAAGTTCGGCGAAACAAGTGGTGCTCCCATAATTGCACCGGACGGGAAGATTACGGGGATAATCGCTGTGGCTCGCGACGTCACCGAACGCAAGCGTGCTGAGAAAGCCCTGGAGGAAAGCGAAGAGAATTTCAGGGCTCTCGCGGAGAACTCACTTGACGCTATCACCGTGTTTGCGGACGAAGGCGTTCCTGTCTATGCGAACAAGCGAGCCGCTGAGATAACGGGTTACAGCATAGCCGAACGGACTGACAAGACTTTCTTGGAGTTCGTCCATCCTGAAGAGTCAGAGAAGCTAATGGGAAGGTACAAAAGAAGAATTGAGGGGAAGCCTGTCCCCAGCCACTATGACACCGTCATCGTCCGAAAAGACGGCAGAAGCGTGCCCATAGAGGTGGCAGCCACGCGGACGGTCTGGCGCGGAAAGCCCGCCGTTTTGGTAATGTACCGCGACATAACAGAGCGCAAGCTCACCGAGGAGGCGCTGAGGGATTCGGAGGAGAAACTGCGTCTCATGTTTGAGTCAGTCACGGATGGAATTACGGTTACTGACCTCGAGGGGAAGATCGTTCAACTGAACGATGCCGTACTTGGCCTTCACGGCTATGACAGCAAGGAGGAAGTGGTCGGGCACAGTGCCTTTGAGCTTATTGCCGAGAAAGACCATGCTCGGGCTGCCGAAAACATGACAAGGACATTGGAGGAAGGGTACGTAAGAAACCTTGAGTACACGTTTCTGACTAAGGATAGGAAGGAATACGATGCCGAGCTGAGTGTTGCAGTGCTGAGAGATGCGTCGGGCACGCCAGCAGGCTTCATCGCAATCACAAGGGATATTACGGAGCGGAAGCAGATGCGGGAAAAGCTGCTACGCAGCGAGGAGCATTTCAGATCGCTCATCGAAAACTCCTCGGAAGCCATCGCAATTGTCAATGGCGAAGGTCTTGTCTCCTACGAAAGCCCATCCTTTGAGCGTCTGTTGGGATACAAACTGGAAGACCATATCGGCAAAAGGCTGCTCGAGTATGTTCACCGGGATGACAGGTCAAGAGTTGTTAACGCCTTTGCTGAATTGATGCAGAATCCGGGAACCATCGTGCGCGATGAGCTACGTGTTTGGCATAAGAATGGCTCGTTGCGCAACGTGGAAGTGATAGGCCAAAACCTGCTCAATGATCCAGCCGTGGGGGGTATTGTTGCCAATATCCGCGACATTACCGAGCGCAAGCAGGCGGAGGAGGAGCTGCAACACCTTTATGAACAGGAAAAAGAATTGAGGCAGCTACTCGAAGACGAAATGAAGAGAAGGGTAGAATTCACACGAGCGTTGGCGCACGAGCTAAAAACACCGCTCACCTCGGTGCTCGCCTCGAGCGACTTGCTGGGGGCTGAACTCCACGATGAACCCTTGCTTAGCCTAGCCAGAAACATCAGTCAGGGTGCCTCCAACCTGAATAGCAGGATTGATGAACTCCTCGACCTCGCAAGAGGTGAAGTAGGAATGCTCCAGTTAAGGCTCGAAGCAGTTGACCTATCGCAATTGCTCCGAGAGACAGCAGACATCATGACTCCGTTGGCTTTTAAGCGTGGACAGTCCCTGGTACTGGCGTTGCCCTCTCCTCTCCCTCCGGTTCGGGCTGATGCAGCCCGTCTGCAGCAGGTGATAACCAACCTCCTTAGCAATGCCCTCAAATTCACCCCATTAGGAGGAAACATCAGGTTAGGGGCCAGGCAAAGGGGCTCTGCCGTTGTTGTTGAAGTCCGAGATACGGGTCGAGGGATGTCCAAAGAGGAGCAGAAGGGGCTTTTCGAGCCCTATCATCGCTTGGATAGGGAGCCCTCGGGCGGATTGGGGCTGGGGCTCGCTCTCTGCAGGATGCTGGTGGAGCTGCAAGGTGGACAGATATGGGTGAGAAGCAATGTGGGTAGAGGCTCAACATTTGGCTTTTCACTACCTTTGGAAGTGGCTGAGGAACAGGCAGTAGAGTCGGAAAAGCCAACCAAGGTGTGGAAAGTGCTGATTATCGAAGACGACCAGGAGATCGTGAATTTCGTTTCCGTAGCATTTGAGATGCGATGGCCTGAGGCTCAGCTGATATCAACCAGTCTGGGAGAAGAAGGATTAGAGCAGGTGGAGACAGAAGACCCTGACCTCGTGATCCTCGATCTAGGCCTTCCTGACATAAGCGGCTTCGAGGTCTTGAGACAGCTCCGTCTTTTTTCCTCGGTACCCGTTGTCATCCTTACCGTAAAGGGAGACGAAGCTGATATGGTCAAAGGACTTGAGTGGGGAGCTGATGACTATGTGGTGAAGCCTTTCAGACAGATGGAGTTGCTGGCACGGCTAAAGGTCCAGCTACGCAAACAAATCCCCCCTGGGGAAGAGGCCCCCATCGTCTGTGGTTCATTGCGACTGGACCCCTCTACGTACCAACTGACCTGCCGGGGCAAGGAGATAAGCCTTACCATTGTCGAGGGTCGTATCATGCAGCACCTCATGCAAAACGCAGGTCATGTGGTAACTCACTCCCGGCTTGCCGAGGCAGTCTGGGGTGAGGATCACCCCGGGGCGATTGATAGCCTTAGGGTCTATATCCGATACCTGAGAGCGAAACTTGAAGAGGACCCCAGCCACCCACAGCTGATTCTCACCAAAGTCGGCATAGGATACTTGCTGGCAAAACTGGTTTAGAGAGTTCACAGCACTAATTCACATTTGCCCCTGAGGCCTCCCGGACTATTGGTAGCTTCGGCTAGTTCCCCCCGCGCTTCGCAGGACGTCAAAGATAGTCGCCCGGCCTACTAAAAGCTTGTTGTACCTCGAAGCTGCTCCTCTCCGCCACGTATTAATGTGGCTCTAATGTCATTCTCACACTCTTCTTGTGTCGGCGTAGTACATTACGGTTGGGAGGATTGCAACGGATTGGGCGGGTTTGAATGATAAAAGTGAGGTTTTCAGGCCACCGGCCCTGATGAATACCATGACAAACTGCTGCGACACAAGGAAGCGACTGGAGGGGAGGGATCATGAGCACGTACGAAAGGAGAAAAAAGGAGAGAGGTAATGGTGACATGATGGGAACCCTACTGACAGTGAGAGAGGCGTGCCGATTGCTTAATGTGCATGGCAACACTCTGAGACGATGGAGCGCAATGGGACTAATAAAGGCATACCGTATTGGTCCTAGCCACCACCGCAGGTTCAAGGTAGAGGACGTCAGCGCGCTGGTCATCGAGCAACCTGGATTTGGCCCTATCGACGCCAGAAGGTAGGCAACAAACTCCACTGCTGGCTAGTTCCGCCAGCAGTATCGACAACCTTGTCGCATTTCCTGTGTCTAGCAGACCCAGTGCAATTGAACTCAGGGGGATGACAAGCCAATGCAGAACATCGAAATCAAGTTCAAGGCGACGCTGCTGCTGGACGAAAGGTGGGCCAGCAACCATACTACCGAGGAGTTGATAGAGTACATAAAGGACAGAATCGACAGCAGCCTGGGGTTCAGGGGGCAGATCAAGAGGCTCAGCTTGGTCACAAGGTAACTCGGGACAGAAAGCAGGGGACCTGGTAGCACGGTCGCGAAGGAGCTCTTTGGCCGTGACTTGCAGGGGGTACGCTCGAGTCCGTCGGTAGTCGGAAAAAACGGGGAGCTAAGCGAGAGCGAAAGGACACGAATGATTGTGCTGGGAAGATCGGTAGGTTGGATGCCGTACATCTGCTTTGTTGCGACCACGATCTTTGGACATTCCCCTTGCCCCACCATGCGCAATCTACTTGGCGGAAAGGCTTGAAGCGTGAAAAGTTTGAAGGATTCTGCCGAACTTGTTGGCGAGGGCCTGTGCCCTCTGAGCCAACGTTTCAGCTATGCCGCTGTAGCGCTTATTTCACGAAAACGGTCTTGATGTTCACGAATTCCTTGATCCCGTAGTGTGACAGCTCGCGACCGTACCCGCTGTCCTTCACGCCTCCGAACGGCAGACGGGGATCTGACCTCACTAAGGCATTAACGAAACAACAGCCCGCTTCGATCTCATTTGCCGCTATCCTTTCCCCTTTTGCGACGTCCCTGGTGAAGATGGCTGCACCCAGACCGAATCGGGAATCGTTGGCCACCCTGATCGCTTCCTCCTCGTCCTTCACCGAGATGATCGCTGCTACGGGACCGAACAACTCCTCGTCATACGCCGGCATACCCCTCTTGACGTCGGTAAGGACGGTAGGAGGGTAGAAGGCGCCTCTGCCATCGGGGACCCTTCCGCCAAGCAGGCACCTTGCCCCTTTTTCGATGCTCTCCAGTACCTGCCGGTGTAGGTGGTCCCTCAGGTCGTGACGGGCCAAAGGCCCTACCGCGGTGTCTTCTTCCATGGGGTCACCGGTCTTCTCGGCACGTATCCGCTCCACGAAGAGTTCCTCAAACCGCTCCCTCTGCGACTCGACGACGATGAACCGCTTCGCAGCGATACAACTCTGACCGGAATTGGTAAGCCTGCTGGCGACACAGGCCGTCACCGCCGCTTCAAGGTCGGCGTCTTCCAAAATGATGTAAGGATCGCTGCCGCCCAGCTCGAGGACGGTCTTCTTGATCATTCCCCCCGCCTTCTTGGAGACTGCCCTGCCAGCATCTGTGCCGCCGGTAAGGGTGACCGCTTTGACCAGCGGGTCCTGGATGATTGCTGCGACTTGGCTGCTGCCGACGAGCAGCGCCTTGAATACGTTCGCAGGAAAATCCGCTTTGCGGAAGATATCTTCTATGGCCAGAGCACAGCCCGGCACGTTAGAGGCGTGCTTCAATATGGCCGCGTTACCCGCCATAAGCGCAGGCGCGGCGAACCGGAACACCTGCCAGAAAGGAAAGTTCCATGGCATGATCGCAAGTACGACGCCCAGCGGTTGGAAGGTGATAAAGCTCTTGCTTGCGTCCATATCTACTACTTCCGGCTGTAGGAATTTCTCAGCGTTGTCGGCGTAGTACTCGCATCCCCAGGCACATTTCTCCGCCTCTGACCTGCCGTTTACCATCGGCTTGCCCATCTCCTCTGCCATCAACCTCGCATAGTCTTCCGCCTTATCCCGGAGGATCCGTGCGGCCTTCTTCATCAGCTTTGCCCGTTGGGCAAAGCTTGTCCTACGCCAGCTGAGGAAGGCTTGGTGTGATTTCTCTATGGCCTTCTTCACCTCTCCCGGTGTCATCTCTTCATACTCTTTGATCGTTTCGCCGGTTGTGGGATTTATTGCTTCAATAGTCATGATTCCTTCTTCCGTATCAACCCATACCCGGAAATCCTAAATACTAATTCCCAAGCTCTAAACGATATCAAATGTTCAAATCTCAAATTGCTATATCCTTACTCATTTTGAAGAACTCGAAGTTTTACCTTTAATATTTAGAATTGGCGATTTCAGTTCTATACTATACCCCAGCCTCTCATACAACTTGACCGCCTTTTCGTTGTCGGTTTCTGCATCCAATGCAAGTCTTTTGCTCCCCGTTTTTCTTGCTTCCTTCTCAATTACTTCAAGGAGCTTCGTTCCAAATCCAAGCCACCTAAACTTGGAGTATACTGCAATATTGGCAAGATAGGAATTGCCCTCTGAAATTTGCACGAGAATACCGCCTTTATGCAGGATTCAGTAATATAATTTAGAGCCTGAATATAAAACCAAACAGTTGGTTGATTTTACTTGACAAACATTTAATGTTTTAGTAAATTTAATTTTAATTCTTAATAAAGAATTGCTCAATCAAGAAGAATCCCTATTTCTTTAAAACTGTTATTAACAGACATTGTAATGGTTACATAACTTTAGTGAATGGATGTTGAAAACAAATGATGAATGGAAAGTAAATTTATTCCTAGCCTTTGGGGAAATTATATAACCGACAAACTTTCAAGGAGGATATCATGGCAGAAAAAGAATTACTGGTACAGTGGGACAAAAAGTATCTTATCCATCCGCTTACTCACCCGCGCCATTTTGAACTTCTTCATCCGCCCCGCATCATTGTGGAAGGCAAAGGCACGATGATAAAGGACATCAATGGTAGGGAGATGGTAGATGGATTCGCCGGGCTTTGGTGTGTTGCAGTGGGTCATAGCCATCCTAAGATCATCGAGGCCGTTCACAACCAGATGAAGAAGCTCCCTTACTTCACCTCTTTCCACGGGATGTCGACTCCGCCATCTATTGAGCTAGCGGCCAAGCTTGTCTCCATGTTTGATCCATCCTACAACCTGACAAGGGCCTGGTTCACCTGTGGCGGTTCTGAAACCAATGAGACCAATTTCAAGTTAGCCCGGATCTACTGGCATGTCCAGGGTAAGTCTGAAAAAAGCAAGGTAATATCGCGCCGTTTTGGTTATCATGGTATGGGGCTTGCCACAACTGCAGCAACGGGAATTTTCCCTTTTCACTGGAACATTGATCCCCTGCCGGAGGGTTTTATGAATGTGGCAGCCCCCTATTGCTACCAGTGCGAATTTGACGAAACTTACCCGGGCTGCGATTTTGAATGCATCAAAGAGATTGAAGAGACCATTGAAGATGAGGGCGCAGATACAATTGCGGCCTTTATTGCCGAGCCGATTATCGGTTCCGGTGGCGTTATTCCGCCCCCTGACGAATATTTTCCAAGACTGCGGGAGATCTGCGACAAACACGACATACTTTTAATCCTTGACGAGGTTATCACCGCGTTCGGCCGCACTGGCAAGATGTTTGCGCACGAGCACTGGGGAGGGATCAGGCCGGATATGCTCAGCATGGCTAAAGGGATAAGCTCCGGCCATATACCGCTGGGTGCGGCTGTAATGCGGGGTGATATATACGACACAATTGGAGAATTTCTGGATGAGAGAATGCCGCTCATGCACGGCTTTACCTACATGAACCATCCAGTAGCATGTGCGGCGGGCCTTGCAAACATCAAGGTAATTGAGGAAGAAGGCCTGGTCCAAAGGGCAGCTGAGAACGGAAAGTATTTGCTCGAAGGACTTGAAACCCTCAGGAAATATGATTCTGTGGGTGATGTAAGAGGCATAGGGCTATTGACAACTATCGAGCTGGTTGCGGATAGGGAGAAAAAGACCCCGATTCAGCCAGAGAATTCTGCTCCAGAACTTGTGGTTGATCTCTGCTGGGAAAAAGGCGTTTATGTCCGCTCTTCAACTATGGAAACCGTGGCTATTGCGCCGGCCCTGATTATTGACCGTCCCACCATTGATAAGATAGTGGATACTATCGACAAGTCCATTCTAGAGATGGAGAAGAGGCTTTTAAAAAAATAGAGTTGATGAAACCATGATAATTGGAGTCCCTAGGGAAATTAAAACTCACGAGTATAGGGTGGGCATGGTACCGGAGGGTGTGAGGGTCCTTACTCAGGCGGGGCATAAATATATTCGTACCAAAGGATGGGGAAAAAGGCGTTATTACATGTAAGCCGGTGGCAGATTCACTTGGTGAGTCTTATGTTCCAATTGATGAAACCGCCTGTCTAAAAAAATGATTGAAAAGGCTGGGAAAAAGTCGGCAATCAGGTCGACAAATAAGCGCCGGAAAATACTTATTGCAGCGGAAAAAGAGTTCGCTGGCAATGGGTTTTCTGGAGCGCGAATGAAGATAATCGCAAAAGCCGCAGGGCTGGATAAAGCTACCATCTATCATTACTTTAAAACCAAGGAAGAACTGTATGATACTGTCCTGGAGGATGCGATCAACTCCTTCATTGCGCTTACATCCAGGGGCTTTGACCACGACACGGACCCGGGGGACGAGCTAACCGAGTTCGTGAGTGTGCTTATCGACTTTTTGAATAAACACAGGTCGTTTGCCCTGATTCTGCGCCGGGAATTCTCAAGTCCCGATATGGCAAGGGGCAGCTTCCTTAAACAAGCGCTTACGCCTCTGATCCATCAAGTTCGCAAATACATAGAGGACAGTGTGCTTAAGGGTGAGATGCGCAGAGTTGATTCAGAACATGCCCTTTACTCGATCCATGAGGTACTGTTTGGCTATTTCACTATGAACAGGAATATCGCTCCCCTCTTTTTTGAAGAGAAGCCATACAGTAAGCAGATGTTGGAAAGACGCAAAGAACACATCACAATGGTGATAAGGAGGCTGCTGGTTCCGGAAGAGATGATGGACGGGATAAAGTAAAAGGGAGCTAAAGAATGAAGGTGCTGATTACAGGAGGAACCGGTCTTATCGGTTCGAGCGTCGTCCGTGAGGCGCTGGCCGAAGGCTATGAAGTTAGGGCCTTGAAACGGCCCGACTCAGACTTAAGAAACCTCAATGGACTTGATATAGAATTTGTGGATGGAGACCTGCTCGATCGGAATTCTCTTGATCGAGCCCTCAAAGGGTGTCAAAAACTTTATCAGATCGCAGCTATATATCGGCACTGGCACCCTAAAGGGGGGGATTTTATACGCCGGACCAATATCGAAGGCACCAGGAACATACTTGAGTGCGCATTGAAACATGACCTTGAAAAAGTCATATACACAAGTTCGATCTCTTCGGTGGGTTTCTATCCGGACCGGCTCTCCACTGAAGAGGATTTCCCCAAAGAAGAGGACTGCAGGCGCCAGCCATACAGGGACAGCAAGTTTCGAAGTGAAAAGATCGCTTTTGAATATGCGGACAAAATGCCTATCACCATCGTCAACCCGGCATCTCCGATCGGTGTCAGGGACAATGTCCCGACCCCCACAGGCCGGACTATACTCGATTTCTTGAATGGCAAGATGGTGGCATATGTTGATGTGGGTATGAACCTTATCGATGTGGAAGATTTGGCCCAAGGATATATTCAGGCAGATAAAAAGGGCAAAAATGGAGAGCGTTATATTCTGGGCAACCACAATACCTTCTTAAAGGACTTCTTTGAAAAAATTGCAGACCTGACCGGACTGAAAGCGCCCAGCATAAAGGTCCCCAAACCCGTAGTTCGAGTGATGGCCGAGATCAACGAGGTTATTGCCAATATTACCAAGATACCGCCGCTAGTCGTTGTTGAGCAGGCCCTTCATACACACTACAACGAGTTTGTGGACTGTTCCAAAGCGGTAAACGAATTGGGGCTTCCCCAAAATGATATTCGGATCGCTATATACAAAGCCGTGAAATACTATCTGGAACTCGGATCGGTTTTGCCTAAACGGGAAAGAATGATACAGCTTCAGGAGCCTGTTTGAGTGAGGCCGAGAGGCCGAAATGGATCAAAATAAAGAGAGAAGTAAAAAGCACATGCCTTTGAATTCCTTCTGGAATTTCTTGCAGAAAAGAGGATCGATACATCCCCTCTGGTAACATATAAATTTGCTATAGAATAATATCAGAAAGCATTTGGTACAATGATAAACAAGCGCGAATCACATGCGAAAAAAGCTTTGTTCGATTTTACCAAGACTTAGCGTTTTCAGTTTGACACGGAAATGGAGAGTATATAAGATAAAAACCATAAAACAGAAGGAGGGAATATCATGGTAGTAAATTCACCAAAAGAATTTATTGAAACAACACTACCGGAAAAACTCTCGGATCCTGAAAAATTACAGGGCTTTGATTTGACGCTTCAGTTTGATATCTCTGGAGACAACGGCGGCAATTGGGTACTTAAGATCAAAGACCAAAAAGCCACGATCGAGGAAGGAACAGTCGATAAGCCCACAATCACAATAAAAATGAAAGATACCAACTACGTTAAGCTGGTAAACGGTGAGCTATCCGGACAGAAGGCATTTATGACCGGTAAGCTCAAGTTCGAGGGCGATATGAACATCGGGGTGAAGCTCCAGGAGCTTGGAATAATTTAAGGGTAAAGTCTTAAAAAAGCCACCAGAGTATGAGAGAATGGTGGCATGGCAAGTATACGAAAGCGTTATAGTCAATTTCAAGTATCTCAAAATTACTCCTGGCTGCTGGAGGCAGCCAGGCGCTCTTAGACTCGGATTGTAGCGGTGCTCCCAGAATGGCGACCACGATCAGCAGCTCGATCAACAAGCCGTCCTTCGACGGGCACCGCTTCGACGAATCAAGCCTGGAAGGGCTTTAACATTTCTAACACTCTCGGAGCATTTGAGGTAATCCATTTGCTTGGTTTACCTTTCCGTTCTATGTTTACCTGAAAACGCCCGTTGCAGGTGCTTTCCAGTATCCACCTACATGTTAGAAATCCTCAGGGTTTCCCCAATAGCCTTTGGATATCCATTCAACATGGAGGGTTTGGCATTCGCCGCGGCCTCGGCTAGAATAAGTCGATAGGGTTATGGCCGAAAACAACGAAGACTATCTACAGCCAAGCGAGCTCTGTGACTTCGACCGCCGCCCGGAGATCAGAGACAAGGCACTGAAACTGACTCAGGGCTGCCGGACCGGAGAGGAGATATTCCAGCGCATCTTCGCCTTTGTCAAGGAGTTGCCCTATGGCCTCGATGACTGGGATGTGGCTGCTTCGGAGACGCTGGCAAAAGGATGGGGGATGTGCTCTGGCAAGGCCAACCTGTTGGTGGCCCTGCTCAGGTCGCTGGCTATTCCTGCTAGGTACCGCGTTTTCCGCATCAGGGCTGAGGTAGGCCTCTGGGGAAGGATAACCGGGGACGATGATCTGGCGCAGCGTTTGGGTGCCGCACCCAGCGAGCAAGACCACGTGGACTGCGAGGTCTGGCTCGGCAGTTGGAGTGCCTGTGACCCTGGCCGGGACACACCCCTGGCGCGTGGAATGGCGGCGTTGGGCTTACCCCTGGAGCGGGAAGCCATCGCCGATGCCTCAGGCCGCGTCCCCTACCTGATTCTCGCCAACTTCGACCAATGGGCGAGGGAGCGGCAGGCGAGGAGGATGATCCGGGAGAAGAGAAACGAGACCTTTGCCAGAGTCAATGAGCAGCTCTGGCGGATAAGAACCCTGGGCCAGCATGGGAGCGAACGCAGGGAGTAACGAGCGAGTATCTGGTCGCAGGCCTAGAGCATCCTTTGTAAAGAGCAATTTCTCAGGTTGTGGCACCTTGCTGCCATATCGATATGTGATAGAATTCAACCCCATGTATATTTTTGGCTACTCGAGGGTCATCGACCCCATATTGCGGGATGTCAGGCTTTACACCCCTGAGTTCTCCGGGATGAAGGCAGGTGACAGGGTACTGGATATCTGCTGCGGGACGGGAGAGCAGGCGCTTTACTATGCCAGAAAGGGCATTAACGCCACTGGAATCGACTTGGATCCCCGTATGATAAGAGTGGCGGAGAGGAAGAGGAGAAAACGAGGTTTGGGGAATGTCTCATTTCAACTGGCGGACGCTCAGAACTTGCCATTCAAGGACAGCTCCTTTGATTACGCTTCCGTCTCTCTCGCATTGCACGAGAAGGAAAGGCCGGTGAGGGCCAAGGTAATCTCCGAGATGAAGAGGGTGGTAAAGGCGGAAGGCGCCCTGGTCTTCATTGATTTGAGTGTCCCTTTGCCCCGAGCATACGCCTGTCTGGTCAGAGCTGTCGAGTTCACTGCAGGCCGGGACCATTTCAGATGTTTCAGAGACTACATTGAGCAAGGTGGACTCGATGTACTATTGGGCAGCAATCGCCTTCACGAGGAGAAGAGGGACTACCGCATGCGCGGGATCGTAGCCATAATAAAGACAAAGAACGTCTGACGCTGTATGCGGAGAAGCCATTGCTCCGAAACGGGAAGGACCATGCGCAAAGGGAAATTGTGACCAAGAAAGCAAGGCGCTTTGAAAGGATTTGGTCTTGGGTGAAGTAGCCAATGGCTGGCTACCACAGCGACGCTTGGCGCGATAGCGGGGGCTGGGCCAAAAGAGTGTGAAAGAGGTTGATTTCGCTTCTGGCGAAGCTGCGCAGTGTCTCAGGCAACGCTAGGGTCAAGGTCTTGTTGCAACCCTGGGCGGCTGGGCAGCCGAAGAGACCGCAGCGAGACCGCCACCAGCCAGACCAGCGATATGCCAAAGAAGGAGAGTTCTAGCACGCCAGCGACTGGCCCAGCCCCCGCTGCCAGAAGCAGCAGCACCTCAATAGGTACGAAGGCGATATCTCCCACCATTTCCTTTTTGTGACGTGGCCTGTTGGCGCTGCTTGGGCGTGAGACGGCGAAGGAGGCGAACCTAATGGATCAAGCTGAGAAGGACAAATTGAGGGTATTATTGGACTACTGGGTCAAACATAACAGGGAGCATGGTGAAGAGTTTAGGGAGTGGGGGGAGAAGGCTAGAAGCTTCGGCGAGATCGCGGTGCATGATGACCTGATGGAAGCGTGTGAGGAAATGGGTAAAGCGAATGCATCACTGCTCAGGGCCTTGGAGAAATTGAAGAGAAGGGAATAGGATGAATTCGGGAAAGCACATGTGGAAATGCGCTCATGTCCCTGGTAGCATCACAGTGTATCAAGCATACCTGAGATAGTTCACCAAATCCTTTTCATTCGCTGGGACGAAGGCTTTATACTTTCGGGCGCAGCTCTCTTTTAGCTCCGCCGGAGCCAGAAAGGCCAACACCGGATATCCCACGATTTCAAAGCAGCCTTCGTCGTCTTCGCTGTCACCGAGATACGCCACTCTGCTTGCCTCCATATTCCTGTCCCTGAGCAACCCTAGCAATAGCGTGGGCTTCCTCTTATAGATGTCCAGCGCGAATTCAATAGCCCTCCCATTGTTTTCCCTGAGCTGGTCAGCCTCACAGAAATCAAAGTATCTGTAATACCCGGCAACTGTTAGAATCCTCTCGATGCCGTACTTGTATCCGGCAGAGAAGATACCTGTGGTCTTGCCGGCCTGGTGACACTGCTTGATGGGCCTCAGAATCCTGTGATCGAGTTTGGCCTGCGTTTGCTGCTTATTTGCATGCTGCTCAATCGAGCGGCGTATTATCGAAACTGGTACCCCGTTTATTATTCGCTCATTATAGATTCGGAACATCTCTCTCACGAAATCAAATTCATTTTCATTGTCACGGCGTCCTTCCCGGTACAGCGTCTCCAGTTCCCTCCTCGCTTTGAGGATGCGAGCCATTCGGAAGGGATGAAAGGGGATAGAGGCTTTGAACACGTCCACTGCTACGCCCTCCAAAATAGGCCTCTCAGTTCGATACCCTATTAGTGTCCCGTTCCAATCGCATATTATGGCATCACACGGCATAGCGATCACTCCAGAGGTCTAAGAGTGTAGTTTACCATACACACAGGGATGCGTGCCACCTTGCCGTCCCCATCCCTCAGGTCCCGGGACAGTTCAATGCCCATACACATTATGTGATATTCTCGCAAGCGCTTGACAAATCGCCGTAAATCCTGTACGAAATAGGCACAGGAAATGGGCGCGTATTCGTGGTAAGGTGACGCGGATAACGGGTGGGAAAACTAGAGAGCTGAAAGGCGGTAATAAAGTGTCTAACCAGATGAAAAGGGTCATTCTTCCGTTCACGGCGATAGTGGGGCAGCGTAAACTCAAGCAGGCTTTGGTGTTGAACGCTATAAACCCCAGCCTTCTTGGGGTTTTGGTCAGGGGTGAGAAGGGGACGGGCAAGTCCACTGCCGTTAGGGCCTTGGCCGACCTCTTGCCGGAGATAGAGGTGGTAAGGTGTCCATTTAACTGCAGCCCGAACGATCCCTCACTTCAGTGTAGTGCCTGCAATGCCAGCTACATGCGAGGGGAGGAACTCCCCACGGCGACGAGGAAGATAAAGGTAGTGGAACTACCTTTGGGAGCCACTGAGGATAGAGTGACGGGGGCCCTGGATATAGAGAAGGCATTGAGAGAGGGGACAAAAGCCCTGGAGCCGGGGATCCTGGCTGAAGTCAACCAGGGCATCCTGTATATAGATGAAGTCAATCTGCTGGACGATCACCTAACAGATATTCTGCTCGATTCCGCTGCCATGGGGGTGAATACCGTAGAAAGGGAGGGCATTTCTGTTTCTCACCCCTCCAAGTTTATCTTGGTAGGAACTATGAACCCGGAGGAAGGAGAAATCCGACCTCAGCTTTTAGATAGATTCGGACTCTCGGTAGATATCAAAGGAATAAGGGATGCAGAGGAAAGAATTGAAATCATAAGGGTGGTGGAGGATTTCGAAAAAGACCCGGAATCGTTCTCCAAGGGATATGAAAAGGAACAAGAAGAGCTCAGACAAAGGATGCTCAAGGCGAGGGAGCTTCTTAAAGAGGTCGAGATTGCAGAAGACCTGCTGAAGACCATAGCGGCGATCTGTCTTGAATTCGAGGTGCATGGACATCGAGCGGATTTCTTGATCGCCAGAGCTGGGAAGACGATAGCCGCCTACAATCAAAGGAAGAATGTCATTGGAGAAGATGTAAGGGAGGCGGCGGAACTGGTTCTGCCCCACAGAATGAGGAGAATGCCCTTTGAGGAACCGAAGCCGGTAACGGAAAGGGTCGAAGCAATTATCCGCCAGCGGAAGACCCCCGCTCTCGACGGTGAGAACAGCGAGCAGGGCGACAGTGAGTCTGGCGGCCCTAGTGAGGATGAAGAAGGGGATTCCCGTGCGCAGATTGACGAGGGTCAGAGGGGTCTGAAGAAAACCTTCGAGATAGGACCACATAAGAAGTTCGAGATAAAGGTGGGCAAGGACAGGAAGCGGAGGGTGGGCTCGGGGAGGAGGGCTCGGACCCTGAGCACTCACAGCGGGAAGTATGTGAAGGCCACTATACCGGAGGGGAAGACCACCGACATCGCCATAGATGCTACGATAAGGGCCTCTGTGGCAAGGAAAGGCGATCTGAGGATAGAGAAGGAGGATCTCAGGGAAAAGGTCAGGGCAAAAAAGGTTTCCTCTGTGATTGTGTTCGTGGTCGATGCCTCGGGATCCATGGCAGTGATGCGGGGGATGGAGATGGCAAAGAGGGCTGTTATGGCCCTGCTTGAGGATTCCTACCAGAAAAGGGATAAGGTGGGCTTCATCGCTGTCGCCGGGAACAAAGCGGATGTTCTCTTGTACCCCACCTCCAGCGTGGAGTTAGCCGTTAAATACCTCAGGGAGCTCCCCGCGGCAGGAAGGACTCCTCTTTCGGACGGGCTCTACAAGGGTCTACACGTTCTAAGAACTCAGTTGTGGAAGAACAGGAACATAATACCTATCATGGTGCTCGTTTCCGACGGAAGGGGCAACATAGCGATGGAGACAGACGTAAGAAAGGAGGTTATCTCCATCGCAAAAGAGATCAAGAAGCAGGGCATAAATCTGGTGGTCATAGATTCCGACGATGGTTTTCTCAATCTGGGATATAACAAGGAGATCGTCGAGGCAGGCGGCGGGGTGTACTACAGGCTGGACGAGCTGGATTCCAAGAGAGTTGTGGATGTAGTAAAGGCGCTGGGGACATTTGGGGAAGATGCAAATCCTCGGTCAGGATGCGAGTCTACCTTGGGTTAACCTCTACTGGAGCAGGCTCGACCAGACCCTCTATGCGAGCTAGCGGAGTTGCTTACCTCGCTGGGGCCCGAAGCAATGGAGACGGTAGCCCACCTGCTGAGGCAAAGGCTTCAGCAGGAGCATTCTCTATCAGGTGGCAAATAGACTTTGCATCCCAGGGGTTAGAGTGCTTTTAACTATATTCCATCTTCTCCGCCAGGTAAGCTACTCGAACTTCAAATTGCCCGTACATTCAACTTTTATCAAGCCATCCCTGTTAAGAGCCACGCCGGTTCTTGCGCAGTCAGTGTTGGTGAACAGGGCGCAAAAACCAGATAAAAGTTGGGCGAATTTGCTTGACGCAGAGTGTGCGTCATGCTACTTTATTCGCATCCTACAACGAATCGTAGCAAAATACTAGAAAGGGAAAATAACCATGCAGGAGAAGTTCGAGGTTCTTATTGTGGGAGGGGGCCCCGGGGGTTTAACTATAGGGAGTCTGCTGGCTAAGGAAGGTATATCTTCAGCGATTATAGAGAGGGAACCTAATCTTGGAGGACGGTATCGTTCCGTCAATTTCCACGGGTGCCGCTCGGATAATGGCGTTCGCATGCCAACGGCACTGGTTCACAGACCTGACGAAACCTTTATGTATAAGTACTTGGCTCACATGGGAATCGTCCCCAAGGAGACCAAGGAAATAGACTGGACCATGGGATTACTCAACAAGGATAGCCCCAACAGGATCGAGTATTTCTCAATGGACCCGAACAAGGGGGTGGATAACTTTTTCGACTTCTTCGCTTTTGGCAGCGGTCTGCCTATGGAGGAGCCATCGAGGCAGGCACTTAGCAAAGCCTTTAGAATCATGGAAGATACTTCTGAAGAGGAATGTCGTCGGCTGATAAACGTAAGTTTTGATGACTGGATCAATAGAAATGTCGAAGACCCCATAGCCAACGCCGTTCTTCATCTAGCCTCACCCCTTATGGGTGCGCTTGCCACGGATGTGAACTACGGAGGATTCGCCAATGTCCTTGGTGCCTTCCCAAAGGTGGGTGCCCTCCTATTCTGGTATCCGAAGCAGGGACATATGGAAGATATGGTCATAGCCCCTCTGACCAAGTATTACACAGATCACGGGGGAACAGTCCTGACGAACAGAAGAGCTAGAAGCATCCTGATCGAAAATGGGGAAGCAAAAGGGGTTATTGTTCATAATAATGAAACACACTTTTTGGAGGAATACGGCGCTCCGGTTGTCATATCAGCAATACCCATCTTTGAAGCAGTAGCAAGAAACGTCCTTAGACGTGAGTTTCTGACGAAGGACTGGGCTGAGTCTATTGAGCTGTGTGGAAGGCTAACCTACGAAGACCTGTCTGTGTTCTATCTTCTTCGTGAGGAGGTCATACCAAAGGATGGATATGGCTGGGTACATATCTTTGACCCTGACTATGGTCTGCCTACCTACGTTGGAGACTGGTGCTTGGGTTACCCGCTCTTCAATGTTGAGGAGCCACCGGGGAAGCAGTATCTGTACTCTTACATCCCGGGTGGGCTTCCGGATACCCACCTTGGTCTTACCTCTCCACCGGAAGTAGTGAATGAAGCAATTAGAAGATGGGAGGCAGCCGTTGAAAAGGTATTCCCGGGTTTTGTCAAAGCCATTGAATATAAGGGGATGTCGCTGCAGCTCAACTGGGGGAGGTATGCCTGGGCCAGGGTCCCAACGGAAATCGATTTGCAATCACCGAATATCCGGGGGCTGTTCTTTGCCGGCGATTCAGTTTGGTCCGTAGCCAGTATGGTCTCTGACAAGATCTATCAGATGGTCTTCCCTTTATGCGAGAGAATTCTAAAGTACATGCGCTCATAGGTTTGAAGCCCCGGAATGCGCAAAGGGAATCGTTGCAACAATCGTCGCCATAGGTGGTGATTCCCAAAGCCATGCCGTGGCTGGCACGACAAAAGAGCAATACGAGGAGGTACAAATGGCTGATGCAAGCTTCGATGCGGTGATAATTGGAGGAGGCAAAGAGGGCCTGGTAATCAGCAATTACATGGCCCTTAACGGCATGACCGTGGGCCTCTTTGAGCAGAAGCACGAGTTGGGTGGCGCTTTGTGCAGTGATCCCCAGCCGGCGCCGGGTTTCATCGCCAACCCTCATGCCGAGATCATAGCCTTCTGGATGAGCCCGGTAAACTACGACTTCAAGCTCGAGGAAAAGGGGCTGAAGTTCATTCTCCCTGAAGTAATGATGTCCAAAGTGTTTCCCGATGACAGGTGCATAGTTGTCTATCAGGCGCTAGAGTGGAGCAAAGATATAGGGATGCCCTTCCCCAGACAGGACATCATTGACAAGAACCTCAAGGAATTGGAGCGGATATCGCCGCGGGATGCCGACAACATGGCAAAGATGGTAAATACGAAGTTGTGGAAATGGCTGATGCTAGAATTTGAAATACTGTTCAACCCTCCACCCCTGCCTGGGGAACGCGACCCCATGGACCAGCTGATGTATGATCCGGAGGAAGGGTTCGACCCCAGGTACCCGTTCATGACCGAGTATGAGATAGTCTGCGACCTCTATGAAAGCGCGGAAATGAGGTCTTTTGCTTTGCAGTGGCAGTATTTCAATGGGATAGCGGGTGATGACATTGCTCCCGTCCAGCTGGCCACCTTGCCGATGCCTGCCTTTGCTGGCCTCGCTGGAATGGCCGTCGCTGAAGGTGGCGCACACAACATTGCGCACGCCCTCCAGAGAGCCTTGAGCGAACAGGGTGGGAAGTTCTTCGTAGGGGCCGATGTCGACCTCGTCCTGGTGGAGAACGGTCGTGCCTGGGGAATCAGGCTAGCCGACGGAACTGAGATCGAGGCCAAAAGACTGGTAATCACCACTACCGAGGTCGGGCAGACGATCAACAGGCTGCTCCGTGACGTAGAGATAGATAGCGAGATCCGCAGGAAAATCAACAATCTGAGGAACGACAGGTCACAACTTTTCTGGGGGAACATGGCCTTACATGAGCTGCCCGAGTATAGCGCAGCGAGTTGGAATCCCGACTGTGGCAAAGCCCGCTGGGTATTTTTTGGCGACACTGATGTCGAGTACCTTTACCGGGAATACCGCTACAAGATGCAGCATATAAAGCCGGGACAATGGCCAGACAAGGCTTATCCCTCCGCGTCTATCACTACTCAATGGGATCCAAGCTATGGTCCTCCGGGGAAGCATGTTGGCAAAGTGTCTGAGGGGTTCCCCCCTCCTGCCAGCTGGTTGAGTGAGCGGGAGTGGGCACAAATCAAAAAGGAGATACCGGAGCGTATCAGGGCGGAATGGCAGAAGTACGCACCCAACATGACCCGAGACAATGTGATAGCTGCGCACATTCCCACCCCCCTTGATATGCAGCGGAGAAACGCCAACTATGTGGAAGGTTGCATGTATACCACGGCTCAAATCCCCAGCCAGTGGTACAAGTTTCGGCCGATTCCTGAGCTCGCCCAGTACCAGGTTCCAGGGATAGAGGCGTTCTATATGGCCTCCAGTTCCAACCACTGCGGCAGCCTGGGGAGTCTAGGTTATTCTGGCTACAACTGTTACAAGAGAATCCAACAGCACCTTGGCCTGAGAAAGCCCTGGGAGGAAGCGGGACGCATGTGGTAAGAGGCAATTTGCCAGAAGCCAGGGGTTGGTCAAGGAGGAGTAACATTTGAGGGAAGGGAAATGACAAAGTATGACTTCATCATCATAGGAGGCGGTCCCAATGGGCTCTGTGTGGCGGCTTACTTGAGCAAAGCTGGACAGAAGGTGCTGGTGCTGGAAAGGTACTTTGAGGTCGGCGGGGGGCTTGCTACGGAAGAGGTAACGCTGGGCGGCTTTCTTCATAATACTCATGCCATATACCACATGATGGTGGACTACGCACCTCCCTACAAGGACCTGGAACTGGAGAAGTACCGCTGCAAGTATGTCTACCCGGAGCTACAGGTGGCGATGCCTTTCTCTGATGGCAAGTGTCTCTGTCTCTACTCAGATGTGGACAGATCGTGCGACTCCATAGCCAGGTTCTCAAGCAAGGACGCTGACACCTACCGGGAGGTCTTCCATAAGTTCAAGCTCTACATGGATGAGTTTCTCGCCCCCGGTACCTATGTGAGGCCTTTGCCGACCTTGGAGGCAGTGATTGGCCTGGAGAAAACTGCTGTTGGCAGGGAAATATCGGAGTATCAACCTAAGAGCCCGCAAGAGATTGTCGATGAGCTCTTCGAGAACGAGCGGGTCAGGACATTGATGCTCTATCTCGCCTGCCACTGGGGGCTGGAATATGACAACGGTGGCCTTGGTTTCCTCGTTCCCCTCATGCTGAACAGAGCGGTTAACTCTAGGCTTTGCCTTGGGGGGTCACATAGATTGAGCAATGCACTGTCCAGGGTTATCCAGGAGCCGGGTGGAGGGCATCTCAGGGGCAGCATAAAGATCAAGCGGATCATAGTGGAGGATGGGACTGCGAAGGGAGTTGAGCTTGAAGATGGCACTGTGTACGAGGCGGAGAAGGCCGTGGTCAGCAGCATAGACCCCCACCAGACCTTCCTCGACCTAGTAGGTGAGGAACACCTGTCCGGCGAGTTTGTAGACACGATCAAGAATTGGCATTGGGAGAAGTGGAGCCTGTGTTCAGTTCATGCAGCATTGGAGGAGCTCCCTGCCTTCGCTGCTGACCAGGACATTAACAAGGGGCTCATGTACATCCTGGGCTATGAGACTCCGGATGACCTGATAAATCACTGGCAGGAAATAGATAGAGGTGAATTGTCGTCAAACGTCCGACTCGACGCTGTTTTCCCTACAATGCATGACCCCAGCCAAGCACCTCCGGGGAGACATACCGCATCCATGTACGAGATGGCTCCTTTCAATCTTAAGGACGGTGCCGAGAAGTGGTGGGACCATAAACTCAGGGAGGAGCGCGAAGAGCGGTTCCTGGCCACCTTGCAGAAATATGCTCCCAACATGACAAGGGACAAGGTGCTGTGGACATACTTTGTGGCTCCTATTGACTTCTCAACCAAATATCTTGACATGGTTCAGGGGTCGATCAAGCAGGGCGCGTATGAGATATTTCAGATGGCAAATAACAGGCCTAACGACGAGTGTTCTCACCACAGGACGCCGATTAAGAATCTCTACGTCTGCGGGGCCAGCGTCAATCCCGGTGGGCTTGTCACCTTTGGCCCCGGCTACATTGCCGCAAACACCATAGCAGAGGACCTGGGGATCGAAAAGTGGTGGTCGGAGCCTGAGTATATTGCTGAAGCACGGGGAAAGGGCTATTTCGGGGAAGACTAGAAATGCGGTGAATGAAATCCAATAGATGAACGTTGCGGATAGATGAGCTACAGGAAACCCAAGTCTTAAGAATAGGAGGAGACAGATGCTAAGGGATAGGAAGGAAGTTAGAGAGCTCTTTGAATACCCTCTTCTCAAAGCTATGGCTCGCAGGAGAACCCGCAGGTTCCCCCTGGGCTGTGAGATGGCGGAGGGGACGCTTACACACGCGTCTAAGAATCCACCGGTGCCACTGAACGATGTGGAGACTGCCATCCTCTGTTGGGCTGGTGCGGGAATAACTGGAACTATCACAGGTGACATGCCCACTGACGACGTGCAGGGGAGTATGTGGACAAGCTGGATAGGAAGGACCACTCCTTACCAATGCAATGTACATAATATGAGACTCTTCTTCACCAATGATAAAGGGCTTTTCGTCTATGACCCTAAGGGGGCGTCGAAGGCCGTGGAGATTGAAACGGAGGAGGATTGGGAGAAGATAGGGACATATTTCACACGGGATACCGTCAAGCTTTCGGATGGCAGATTCCAGATGATACCTGATGCGTTAGTAAGGGCGGTGCATTGGAATACCAACAAGCCCGGCACCACTATATTCATGCCCATAATAGAGATATCAGAAGAGTACCTTGATGCCGTCATAACCGTGTTCATGGGGGAAGGCTACAAGGTATTCGATGACATTAAGGGAGGAGGCCCAGCAGGCATAAAGAAATGGATTGATAATGGAACATTAAAGGGTGTTGATGCTCCTCTTTCTATGTTGGAATATACCCTATTCGTCGGCAATCTCGCTGCTCCCTTCCACGCGTTACAAAACATGCAGTTGGTAGCAGAGGCTATGGGCCTTGGCTCAATTATTATGACTGGATACATAGGGCTAATAGTGCTGCAAAGTCTGGGTTTTCGTTACAACGAGGCAAAGGAGGGAAGCGGGGCTCTTTTGAACCTGAATCCTGTGGGCCTGGACGGCGTCTTTGGAAGCTACCAACCACCATACTACAAGACCATGGATGATGCCGTAGATGCCTTCATTGAGAAGAAGTTCGGCAGTGGTGGGATTTTTACCTCTGACTACAGTGGGATAGTGCCTTATAAGGATTGGAAGAAGGTACAGCCGGGATATCCAGTGCCGAGCAAACAGGTCATTCAAATAGTCAAAGACTACTGCAACTACATATTCGACACCTTTGGAAGATTTCCCGCCACCTTTGATACTATCGTGATGCCCGAATGGCTGCAGGTTCACCATCTGGAGGAGGAGTTCTACGATAAATACGGGCTGGACAAGCTGTTGAACGAGACCCACAGGAAACATATGGGGCTGTGGCATAAGTAACCAGGGGAATCAGGGAAGCTATAGAGGAACAGCGTTTCGAGACCGTCGCACCTTTTAGCGATAAGATTTACATTGGATTTCATGGCACCTTTCCTGGGCTCTCCAGGACCTTTGTATTGCGCAGACTGCGCTCTACTTCGGACAGCGACAGACAGGAGGACTGTCGAAAGAGTCTCTTTTTTGCCAGTCTCCTCCCACTGATGAGTTACTTGGAATTTCAGTCGGCTACATGACCTGCTTTGTGAAGCTAGCTTCGCTATCTATGCACCTTCTATTTTGCCGCGTAGCCTTTGGTAATGTCTTTGCGATAGTCATGGGCCCGGGGTCTCCATGGAGAGGCTTTACAACCAGCGAAATGAGTAGGATAATGTGTCAGCCAGAATATCCTGTCCACGGCCCCAGAGGCTATTAGCCGCAGAATCGGGGAGTATGTTACCAGTAGTTTCGGGCTCAAGTTGGATGACCTGGACTTGGCGATGATCGTAGGCGGATACGTCCTCTACTTCAACAAGAAGGGGTTGGCGTGAGGGGGTATCGGTTAGTGTGAAACGCCAACGAAGGAATCCATTGGA
Source organism: Dehalococcoidia bacterium (assembly GCA_030619685.1). The sequence continues at coordinate 6,037 of JAUXAX010000014.1, read as the reverse complement.
GGTGTGATGGAATGAAGTCGGGCAGGGTATCCCAGCTATTCGATATCAGTGGCAAGGTGGCCATAGTAACCGGAGGGGCTAGTGGAATTGGTCGTGCTATAGCATTGGACCTGGCTGAGTCTGGAGCAAAGGTGGTCATTGCGGATAAAGCGTTGGATGGTGCCGAGGAAGTGGCGCGTGAAATACAATCCACGGGCGGCAGAGCCGTCGCTGTCAAAACCGATGTGACCGTCAGGAAAGAAGTCGAACAAATGGTGCAGCGGACTATCGAAGAATCTGGCAGGATCGATATCTTGATCAACGACGCCGGAATTCTGGGAATGTCAGCGATCATGGATATGAAGGAGGATGACCTTGACAGTACGCTTGACGTGAACCTCAAAGGGGTTGTTCTCTGTTCCCAGGCAGTAGCCCCGCTCATGATTGAGCAGAAAAATGGAAAAATCGTGAATATAGGATCGTCTATCTCTTCTAGGGCTTCGGCATGCAATATGAGCGGTGGAGTTGCCGACTATTGCGCATCAAAGGCCGCCGTCCAGGCTTTCACTAGGTCGCTAGCCATGGAGTTGGGACCCCACGGCATTAACGTCAATGCCGTCGCGCCGGGACCTACGAACACCCCGATGCACAAGGGTTACTTCGAAGCGGTGATAGCATATTATCACGGCAGCGTACCCCTTGGTAGACTGGCCGAGCCTGAGGACATATCGGGTGTTGTTCTGTTCCTGGTTACAGATGCTGCCCGTTACATAATCGGCCAAACCATTCACGTGAATGGTGGACTGATAATGGTGGATTGAAAGGGGGAGGCGGGGATGAAATTGTCGTGTATGGATGCAATAGTCCCAGGAGAAACGCTGAAGGATAAGTCGGAAAACTTGGAGAGGTATGGCTTTGAAGGGGTCGACATCCGGACGGGTTGTGAAGATTTGGGACAACGGGAAAAAGAAATGGCAGAAATTGCTTCCCGGAGCAACGTCAAAACATTCCTATCTATATACGCAGATACATTTCTTATGCAACTGCAGTCTACACTTCACAAAAAATGAGGAGCACTGTGGCCGACAAGCATAAGGTTATTATTCGCAGTTGCCACGATTATCAGGATCTAGATCGTATCCGGGCCATAGTGGCTGAGGGCATGGAATATTTGGGCGCCAAGCCTTTTGGCAAGGTGCTCTTGAAGCCCAACGTGGTTTTCGCCCATAAGAGATACTCTCGTTTCTCCTACACCCATCCCACCGTCATTGAGGCGCTCATCGACGAACTGGCAGCAAGGCGGGAAGTGGAAAAGATCACCATAGGCGAGAGAACTGCCATCTACATGCCCACGCGGTACAACTTCGCACAGGCTGGGTATGGCCGATTGAGGAAGAAACCCAAGGTCGGGTTCTGTTTCTTTGACGAAGATGTCCTGGTGGAGGTCCCCTTTGAAAAAGGAAGCTTCCATAAATCTCTACGTTTGCCACGCACTGTGATTGAGGCTGACTATAAAATATATGCACCCAAGCTTAAGCACCACATGACTAGCAAGCTGACATGTGCGATCAAGCTTAACATGGGCATCTGTGATCAGAAGGAGCGTCTTCAGGGCCACGATTTCCATCTCGAGGATAAGATCGCGGATCTATATGAGGTGGGCTGTCCCGACTTTGTAGTGGTTGATGCGGTTACAATTGGCCAGCAGTGCGAGATGGTGGCAAAACCGCTACCGCTGGGGGTCATCATGATGGGAACCTCAGGCGTGGCCATCGATTCCGTGGCCGCAAGGCTGATCGGGTTCGATCCGGATGACATCGACCATCTCAGGATAGCCAGGTCACGCGGGTGGGAACCGGTAACTGATGACGACATCGAGATCATAAGTGATGTTCCCATAGAGGAGCTACGAGAAAAGACCAAACAGCTCGATCGGACTTTTTCGGACCTGCTGACGTTGGACACCCCCATCCGATTCCACCTAGGCAACTACCCCGGCGGTGATGACATCTGCCACGGCGGATGCGTGAACATGCTCAAGGGTGCGCTCGCTACCTTTGAAGCCTACAAACCGGGTGGGATCAAGCAGGCCCGCGATAGCGCCATTGTGGTTGGTGAGTATGAAGGTGACGTTGATGGCCATGGTCATACTATCCTTTTGATCGGGGACTGCACGAAGATCAAGGGTGAGGTCCGAGGGAAAACCAAACGCATCAAGGGCTGTCCGGTGGCCATACCCTATTTCAGTGCATTCGGGAGCTTCTACTGCAGATTGCCCAACGTATTCATGGACCTCAATTATTTTATCAAGTTTCCTTATCACTTCGTGGTGTCTACTATTGTTAAGTTTTTCAATCGAGTCTTGCGTTAATATGTGGACGTTCTTATAGGAGTTTGACTATTTAAGGGTTAAGCTTCATCCTGAGGCTACCCTTTCGGACAGCCTGTTGAAAGAGTATAAGGGGTGATATCAATGGCTACGTTAGAAAAACTCTTCGAGCCAGTCAAGATAGGCAAACTCGAGCTCAAGAACAGGCTGATAATGCCGGCCTTGAATACAAAGTTCGGGACCGAATTCGGCGCAGTAAGCGAGCGACTGATAGATTTCTATGTGGAAAGAGCCAAGGGCGGGGTGAGTCTAATAGTAATCGAGAACACCTGCATCGATTGGCCAGTGGGCAAGGCGGGCACCAGTCCTATACGTGCAGACGAATGGAAGTTCGTCCACGGTCTGCACGATCTGGCGGAAGCGGTTCATCATTATGGTGTCAAGATCGCCACCCAGCTACAGCATACCGGGAGGCAGGGCTCATCATTGACAAGCGCCGAGGGGCAACAGCTTGTGGCACCCTCAGCAATCCCCTGCCTACCCACAGGCGGAGAAATGCCTCGGGAATTGACAATCGAGGAAATCGAGGGATTGATAGGCAAATTTGTCATGGGGGCAACGCTCACCAAAGCGGCTGGATTCGACGCCGTGGAGATTCAGGGTGCTCATGGGTACCTGATCACTCAGTTCATGTCCCCCCACAGCAACAAGCGCACGGATGAGTACGGCGGAGATTTCGAGGGTAGGATGAAATTCGCCTTAAGGATCGTAGAGGGGGTAAGGCTAGCCGTTGGCCCTGATTTCCCCATAATCATCAGGCTCAATGGAGACGAGCATATAGAGGGGGGTCTGACACTGGAGGATAGTAAGCTAATCGCCCGGAGGTTGGAATCCGCTGGAGTGGATGCCCTAAGCGTATCGGCGGGCATTTATGAATCGCCACCCTGGTATAGCAGGATATTTCCCGCGATGGGCATGCCTGTGGGATGCAATGTGCCTCTGGCAGCAGAGATCAAGAAGGTTGTCAACATACCGGTTATCGTCGCCGGCAAGCTCGGCAATCCACTGCTGGCCGAAGAGGTCCTCAAAGAAGGAAAGGCAGACCTGATCGCCATGGGTAGACCCTTGCTCGCTGATCCGGAGATTCCGAGAAAGGCTGCCGAGGGAAGGTTGGATGATATCCGTCCCTGTCTTTCCTGCAATGAGGGCTGTGGTGGCAGTTCGTCTCATATGTGGCGCTTAAGTTGTGCAGTGAATCCAGCCCTGGGAAGAGAACGGGAATACCAGATTGAACCAGCGAAGAAGGCTAAGAGAGTCGTCGTTGTCGGCGGCGGCCCTGGAGGCATGGAAGCAGCAAGAGTTGCAGCGCTGAGGGGCCACAACGTAACCATATATGAGAAGGGAGAGAGCTTGGGAGGTCAATTAGTGCCGGCTTCGGTGCCTCAATTCAAGCAGCCCATCAAAGGCCTCGTAGAGTACCTCAAGAATCAGATCAAGAAGCTGGGAGTAAAAGTCGAGCTGGGAAGAGAGGCTACGCCAGCATTGATCAAGGAACTGAAACCAGATGTGGTGATTCTGGCAATGGGAGCCTCTCCTCTCATTCCAGAGATCCCGGGGGTTAAGGGGGGCAACGTCGCTACCGCTAGCGAGATATTGCTTGGGAAAAAGGAAGCTGGTGAGAAGGTTGTCGTGGTTGGCGGTGGCGAGGTTGGTGCGGAGCTTGCCTGGTTCTTGGCGGAGCAGGGCAAGAAAGTGACTATTGTTGAGATGACATATGGCGTGGCAAATGATATGAACATGTTCAGTCACTTCTATCTGGAGGATAAGCTGGCTGAGCTCGGCATTGAGATACTAACCAACACTACAGCCAAAGAGATTACAGATAAGGGCGTGGTTGCCGTCGATATCAATGGGAACAAGCAGGTCATAGAGGCAGATACTGTAGTGCTTGCCGTGGGCTTCAGCTCTAACAATGAGCTTGGGAAAAAGCTTAGAGGCGAAATCCCGGAGGTATATACCATTGGAGACTGCGTGAAGCCAGGCAAGATACAGGAGGCAATCCACGGCGCCTCGCGCGTCGCGCGCCTGATCTAAGGGGTAAATACAGAAATGCAGCTGCAGTGAGGGTAGTCACATGCCTAAGACGATCGTGATTCCAGTGACCCTGGACACCAAGGGTGAGGAAACCAAATTCATCAAGGAGGAGATAGAGCAGAAAGGACATAACACGATAGTCATAGATGTAGGCGTTTTGGGCAAACCTCTAATTGAAGCTGATATCACTAGGGAGGAGGTTGCCCAAGCTGGTGGCAAAAGCCTCCGAGAACTGGTCGAGGCAGCGGAGAAAGGCGCTGATAGAACAGAGGGAACGAATGTAATGATACAAGGGGTGCAGCAGATTGTTAAGGAGCTCCACTCTGCGGGAAGGCTGGACGGCATAATATCCCTGGGCGGCTCGACAGGAGCCGCCCTCGGGATATCGGCGATGAGAGTATTGCCTGTCGGTGTGCCCAAGCTTATGGTTGCTACAGGCTTCGAGACTTGGTTTGTCGGCCCGAAAGACATAGCCATAATGCAGACTCCGGCGGATATACTGGGGCTTAATGTGGTGATGAGGAAGGCATTGGCTAGTGCAGCCGGGGCAATTGTGGGAATGACGGAAGCGGAAGTGCGGGGGCCGGTCAAGCCTTTGGTTGGAATGACCGCTCTCGGTGTTACCACCCCCGCGGTGATGAAGATCAAGCCCCTTCTTGAACAAAGAGGATACGACCCCATAGTGTTTCACGGCACGATACAAATACTGGACGAGCTGTTGGAAGAGGGCAGAATCAGCGGAGTCGTAGACCTAACAACCCATGAGGTGATGATACCGCTGGCTTATCACCTGCCGGAGGAACTGGCGGAAGGCAGGCTCGGACTTGCAGGCGAAAAGGGACTGCCCCAGGTTATAGTCCCTGGGGGTCTGGACATGTTCATTTTCACAGGAACAAAGGAGACCATTCCCGCCGAATACAAAGACAGAATAATCCACGTTCATGGCCCCGACAGGGTGCTGGCAAGAACGACCAAAGAGGAGGTAGGCAAGGCAGCTAGAATCTTAGCTGAGAGAGCAAACAGGGCAACGGGACCGGTTGCCATAGTCACTCCACTGCGAGGTTTCTCAGCGGTAGACCGCGAGGGCCAGCATTTCTTCGATCCGGTAGCCGATGGAGCGTTTGCCCAAGTGATCAAGGCTACTGTGAAGGAAAGCGTCGAAATTGTGGAGGTCGACGCACACATTAACGATGATGAGTTTGCCAAAAGGGTGGTTGATACCTATGACAAGATGACCGGAAGGGGAGGTATTTAGAATGGGGAAGAGATTTACCAGGGAGGAAATTCTAAGGAGGCTCAGGAAGACCAGTGAGGAGGGAAAGCCAATCATCGCCGCCGGCAGCAGCGCGGGTATCATAGCCAAGTGCGCCGAACTCGGAGGGGCCGATCTGATAATGGTCTATAGTTCAGGGAAGGCCAGGATAAGAGGGTTTCAGACCACTCTGGTTGAAAACTCCAATGCGGTAACCCTGGAGATGTTTGAAGAAATAGACAATGTAGTGAAAGACACCCCGATTATCGCCGGTATCGATGTAACCGAGCCTCCCGCTGGCAGGGACCTGGCCGAACTGGTGCGAAGGTTTGTCGATACCGGATTCTCGGGTATAATTAACTTTCCCACATATGGCTTTTTTG
>JAUXAX010000070.1 GCA_030619685.1 Dehalococcoidia bacterium | reverse complement strand
CGGCCATATATGGCTGGATACCTCAAATCCAGTGATGCGTGGTCTAAAGGATCGAAAGGCATTGCTCAAAGGCCGCTGCGCGCGATGCAACTACCTCGATATTTGTAATGGCAACCTGAGAGCACGGGCCGAGGCAGTCTTTGGTGACATCTGGCAGGAAGACCCGGCCTGCTATCTTACCGACCAGGAGATTGGAATTGTGCCATGACAGAAGCAGCCGATAAGAATCGCCTCACCCCGGACTTGAAGCTGGTAGCCTGGGAGATAACCAAAAGGTGCAACCTGTTCTGTGTCCATTGTCGAGCAGCGGCAGCAGATGCGAATTACGAAGGTGAACTACCTACTGAGGAGTGCTTCAAGCTGATCGATAGCATTTTGGAGGTGGGCAAGCCAATTCTGATCCTTACTGGCGGGGAGCCCCTTCTTCGTTCAGACATATTCCAGATCGGCAAATATGCCACAGAGCGTGGTCTTCGCGTGGTGCTCGGCACCAACGGCACGCTCATCACGAGCGAGGTGGCTGCCGCGATGAAGGAGGTGCCAATATCTCGAATCGGGGTGAGCATTGACTTTCCTATTCCCAAGTTGCAAGACGAGTTTCGCGGGAAAGTCGGCGCTTTCGAGGCTGCGGTGGCGGGCGTAAAAGAGGCGCGCCGCGCCGGAATAGATGTGCAGATAAATAGCACCATCACTAAGATGAATGCGCCTCATCTGGACGGCCTGCTGAACCTTGCGCTGGACCTGGGAGCTGTTGCCTTGCACCCGTTCATGTTGGTGCCGACAGGGCGGGGAAAAGACCTGGCCGAGGTTGAACTCCTTCCCCAAGAACATGAACAGATACTCAATTGGATCTATGACAAGCAGTTGCAGTTCGGCAATCGGATATCCTTCAAGCCTACTGATGCCCCGCACTACATGCGGATAACTCTGCAGAGGCAGAAAGAGAGTGCGAAAGGCGTGACGGGCCGTCCTTCAACCCTGGATTCGGCCACCAGGGGGTGTCTCGCCGGTGTAGGCTTTTGCTTCATCTCTCATGTGGGCCGAATACAGGGGTGTGGGTATCTCAATGTCGAGGCGGGAAATGTGCGAAGCGAGAGTTTTCCCAAAATCTGGGCCGATTCACCCCTCTTTACAGAACTCAGAGACCTCTCGAACCTCAAAGGTAAGTGCGGCGTTTGCGAATACCGGCGACCTTGTGGTGGCTGCCGCGCCCGGGCCTATGAGGCTACTGGCGACTATCTTGAGGCGGAACCATATTGCATGTATCAACCGGTTGCCAGGCGCGGCTCAAGGCCAGCGTGCAAGGTATGAATAGAGGGCGAAGATGACAAACTGAGGCGACGATATCCTTTTAACGAACAACAATCTTGGGACTCATATGAAAACGGGCAAAAGGTGAAAGAAGTCAAGCTGGACAATACTGACAGAGGCTTGCTCAATCTGTTGCAGGCAAATTTCCCCCTTAGCCGGGAACCCTTCGTCGACCTGGGGTCAAGCCTTGGGTTGGAGGAAAAGGAGGTTATTCAGCGAATAACGCGGTTGAAGGAGGCGCGGATTATACGGTCCATCGGCCCCGTCTTCGATTCACGGAGCCTTGGCTATAAGAGCACTCTGGTGGCCATGCGCGTCCCAGAGGAAAGGCTCGAAGAGGCGGCACAGATGGTGAATGAGCATCCCGGAGTGAGCCATAATTACAGTAGAGCTGGCGCTCTCAATCTGTGGTTCACCCTGGCTGTTCCGCCGGGTAATGACCTGAAGAGTGAGCTACAAGCTTTGGCCAATAAGGTTTGCCCGGAGCAAGTACTGGATTTGCCAGCGGTGCGGCATTTCAAAATAGGCCTCTTCTTCGATATGGCAGAAAGTGGCCCCCAAGTTAATTTTTCCAATAATTCGCCTAAGAAGCCGAAAGGCGCGTTGCAAGCGTTGTCTACGCTATCGTCTTCGGAAAAGGCAGCGATCAGCGAGATACAGCAGGACATCCCTTTGCTGAGCAGGCCCTTCGATGCTATGGCAGAGCATGTTGGTATGGAAGTCAATGAGTTCCTGAGATGCTGCCGACGGCTTAAGGAGCGCGGTGTTATGCGGCGCTTCGGTGCATCGATCAGGCACCAAAATGTCGGCTTTGCGGCTAACGCCATGGTCTGCTGGAGAGTTCCGCCCTCGAGAGTTGAGGAAGCGGGCGAGATGATGTCCGCTTTCAGGGAGGTGAGCCACTGCTACGAGCGAAAGACAAATCAGAGTTGGCCGTATAATGTGTTTACCATGATTCACGGTAAGACAAAAGAGGGGTTGCAACGCACTATAGAGAGAATTGCTGCCCAGAGTGGCATTCAGGAATACGAGGAGCTTTTCACGATTAAGGAATTTAAGAAGGAACGGGTGAAGTTCACAGCATGAACGAAGAATAGAAGATATAGGACTGAGAATGTCGTACTGCCCAATCATGGTGGACATCAAAGGGAAGCGATGCGTGGTGATCGGCGGGGGTGAGGTTGCGCTGCGCAGGGCTGAGATGCTGGTGGAGCATGGTGCTCAGGTGGAGATAATTAGCCCTGAGCTATGTCCTGAGCTTAACCGCCTGGCGGCAAGTGGCGCGGTGCTCTCCACGCTGCGCGAATACAAGCCTGGCGATCTGCATGGCGCATTTGTTGTGGTGGCGGCCACGGATAATAGCAAAATAAATAGTCAGGTGGCTGAAGAGGCCCTGAAACTGGGAATTCTAATTAATGTGGTGGATACCCCGGAGCTTTCCAGCTTCATCGTTCCGTCGTGTTTGCACCGTGGCGATGTGACCATAGCCGTTTCCACCGGTGGCAAGAGCCCAGCACTGGCACGTAGGCTCAGGACAGAGCTAGAGAAGAGCTTTGGGGATGAATACGCTTCGCTGGCTTTATTGGTTTCACAGGTGCGTTCTGAGCTGAAACAAGGGGGTGTCACCATAGCTGCCGAGGTCTGGCAGCAAGCCTTGGATTTGGACGTGTTGCTTGAATTACTGCGCCTGGGGCAGTGGGATGAAGCTAAACAGAGGTTGTTAAGTATTTTGGGGAGGCATGAATAGAATGGGTGAGATGGACGAAAAAATCGAACTAACAGGCCTGCAGGTCTGTCTAGTGGGCATGAACTACAGCACAACCCCGGTATCAGTCAGGGAGAGGTTGAGTATTCCAAGATACCAAATGCAGGAGGCACTGGCTTCCCTGCGCAATTATGTTCCCCACGGCGTCATTCTTGCAACCTGCAACCGGACTGAGATTTATGCCGTGGATGAGGATAACCAGTCCGTTGAACAGGCTATGCGTAAATTCCTCAAAGACTGGTCTGGCATTTCGGAAGAGGAGCTGGCCCCATATGTACACAGCTCTTTCAATTACCTGGCAATGAGGCATCTCTCGGAAACGGCAGCGGGGCTATGTTCGATGATAGTAGGCGAGTGGGAGATACTGGGCCAGGTGAGACAGGCGCTGGAGGACGCTGAGCAGGCCCAGATGGTGAATCTGCCACTGAGGAATCTATTTCAGCACGCCATCCGCACCGGGAGACGGGTCAGGGATAACACCGATATCAGCAAGAATGCCCTCTCGGTGAGCTCGGTGGCGGTTGATCTAGCCACCAAAATCACCGGCGACATTCGCCATTGCCGGGTGCTCCTCATCGGCGCCGGCGAGGCGGGCAAGCTGGTAGCCAGGACCTTCTTCCAAAGGGGGGTTTCGCAGATAACGGTGACCAGCCGATCGCTGGAGAGTGCTAAAGAGTTGGCCTTGGTTCTGGGGGGAAATGCCGTCAATATAAGCGAAATGCAATCCGAAATGGAGGCTGCTGATATAATCATTACCTGCACGGGGGCACCTCACTTTGTGGTGCATCACGAACTTGTGGAGAAGGTGATGCGGTCCCGGGCGGGACGCCCCCTGGTAGTCGTTGATATCGCTGTGCCTCGTGATGTGGAGCTGGAGGTGGGGCAAATCGAAGGTGTCTCCCTCTATGATATCGACGACTTCACTCAAGTATCCAAGATTAACCGTAAGGCCAGAGAGAAAGAAATCGCCATGGCGATGCAAGTCGTGGACGATGAGATGGAACGCTTTGTGGCATGGTGGCAAGCCCTGGAGGCGAAACCTGCAATTAGCGCCCTGATGCAGATGGCAGAAGACATTCGCCAACGCCAGTTGAGCATGACGCTGAAAAAGCTGCCGCCGCTATCTCAGGAAGAGCTGGATAGCCTGGAGGCCATGACCAAGGCCATAGTGAACAAGATACTTCATAATCCCATCCAATGCCTAAAGCATGGCGGGTATCGCGGCAAGGACTTCCTCCAAACCGTAGGAGAGCTTTTTGATCTCGACGGTCAGGTCTAGGAATGAAGATGGGGAAACGCATTATCGTTGGCTCACGTGGCAGCAAGCTGGCTACAATTCAAGCTGAAGGTGTATTGGCCAAACTACAAGGGTTAAATCCTGAACTTGAGTTCAACCTCGCCACAATAGTAACCAGAGGCGACCGTGAGCGTAAGGTCCCCCTTGAACGGAAGGCCGGTGTGGGGTTGTTTGTGAAAGAACTGGAAGAGGCCCTCTTGGAGAGGAAAATAGACCTGGCGGTGCACAGTCTCAAGGATATGCCCACCGAGACTCCTGAGGGGTTTCGGCTAGCTGCGGTGACTGAAAGAGTCGATCCCCGGGACGTTCTGGTCTCCTCTTTGGGGAGACTTGCAGAACTACCGCCGGGGGCCAGGATCGGCACGGGCAGTCCGAGGCGTGCCGTTCAGCTTCTAGCCCAGCGTCCCGATGTTAAGACCCGTCCGCTGAGGGGGAATATTGACACCCGGCTGAGGAAAGCCGCTTCGGCTGAGCTGGATGGCGTGCTGCTGGCCGCTGCCGCCCTGATTCGACTGGGAATGGAAAGCATGATAACTGAGTACCTGCCCACTGACATCTTTGTCCCTGCGGTGGGGCAAGGAGCTTTGGGGATCGAGATTCGCGCCGACGATGCCCAGATGGGCGAACTAGTTGCCCCGCTAAACCATGAGCCAAGCTGGCTAAGCGTGACCGCCGAGCGCGCTTTCCTGAAGTCGCTGGGCGGAGGGTGCCGCGCGCCGATAGCTGCGTTGGGCACGCTGAGGAACAACACGCTCCATCTTCGCGGCATGGTGGCCGATCCCGTTCGCGGTGACATCTTGCGCGCTGAGATGGAAGGCAGTGCTCTGGCTGCGGAAGGGGCAGGTTACCGATTGGCTAAGCAGATGATGGAATTGGGAGCAGCTTCACTGATCGAGAGGGTTGGGGTATGACGCAGGGCAAGGTTTATCTGGTGGGCGCCGGGCCGGGAGATCCTGGCCTGATCACGGCCAAGGGACTCGAATGCCTCAAGCGAGCCGATATCATTGTCTATGACTATTTGATTGACAACGGGCTCTTGGATTTCACCCGTCCCGATGCCGAGGTGATCTATGTAGGTAAATCCTCGAAAACCCATGCCAGAGAGCAGCACGAGATCAACCAAATCCTGGTTGATAAGGCCAGGGAGGGCAAGGTCGTGGTGCGGCTTAAGGGGGGTGACCCCTTTGTTTTAGGGCGGGGTGGTGAGGAGGCGGAGGCCCTTTTTGCCAATCAAATACCCTTCGAACTTGTCCCTGGCATCTCCTCGGCGCTGGCAGTGCCGGCCTATGCCGGCATACCGGTCACGCATCGGCATGTGGCATCCTCTTTTGCTGTTACCACGGGACATGAAGATCCGGCAAAGGACATATCCAGCATAAACTGGGAAAAACTAGCAACTGGGGTTGACACGCTGGTTTGCTTAATGGGAATGGGCAATCTGGCCCGTATAGTCGAGGCGTTGCTCGAAGGTGGCAAGGAGCCGGACACCCCGGTGGCCGTGATTCGCCAGGGAACGACGCTTCAGCAGCAAACGCTTACTGGAACCCTGGCAACCATTGTGGGGGCAGCCGAGAGAGCGGATTTTCAGCCACCGGTGGTAATCGTCATCGGGGAGGTTGTTGGGCTTCGGCAGAAGCTGGCTTGGTTTGATAACCGGCCACTATTCGGCAAGCGTGTTCTGGTGACTCGATCCCGCAACCAGGCCAGCGTCTTGAGCAGGCTGCTTGGGGAATGTGGTGCCGAGCCTGTGGAATTGCCGGCGATAGAGATCGAAGACGTCCCCGATCCTGGCGAGCTGGATAAAGCAATTTTAAGTCTGCCGGATTATCACTGGGTGCTCTTCACCAGTGCCAATGGAGTGGATGCATTCTGGAGGCGATTACGCGCTTTGAATCTGGATGCCCGCTGGTTTCGGCACGTTAGAATCGGAGCCATTGGCCCGGCGACGGCAGAGGCATTGGTGGTGCGGGGACTCTATCCTGACCTCTTGCCGGAAGAGCATACGAGCGAGGGAATAGTCGCTGGGCTAGCAGCTATCGGAATCGCCGGTATTCGGATATTGCTGCCTCGGTCGGATATTGCGCCAAAAGCCTTGATTCATAGGCTTATCGAGCTTGGGGCGGAGCCTCATGAAGTCGCTGCATACCTTGCCAGGCCACCCGCTGAATCCATTTCCCGGGCCAAACAGATGTTTTTGGACGGAAAAATCGATATTATCACCTTCACCAGTTCCTCTACAGTGACCAATCTCCTGGCGGCGCTTGGAGGTGAGTTGCGCGCGGCAAAGCAGGCTAAGATCGCCTGCATCGGCCCTGTAACAGCGGCTGCTGCCGAAAAAGCGGGACTGACGGTGGACATCACTGCTCCAGAGCATACCATCCCTGGTTTGGTAGCGGCCATAGAGCTCTACCTGCGGGAGCATGAAGGGGAGTTTTTGTGACTGGATTTCCTCTGCTACAGCGCGGTGGTAAGGGTGATATGTTATTGGCTGTCAGGACGAACCGGATGAGACAGGCAAAAAGTACGAAAAGGTTACGCCGACTTCGCCGTAATAAGGCTTTGCGTCAACTGGTTGAGGAGACCTCGCTCAACGTGAGTGACCTGGTCTTCCCCCTGTTCGTAATCCATGGCCAGGGCGTGAAGGGTGAAATAGGTTCCATGCCGGGCATTTTTCAATACTCGGTCGATCTATTGCCGCAGGAAGTTGAGGAGATTGTTGATCTTGGCATCGCTGCCGTGATCCTCTTTGGCATTCCGGAAGAGAAGGATGACCTCGGCTCCGCGGGCTATCGTCCTGATGGAGTTGTCCAGCAAGCTATACGAATCATCAAGAAGGAGGCCCCTGAACTTCTGGTGATTACCGATGTCTGCCTTTGCGAATACACCAGTCATGGGCACTGCGGCGTGGTGGTGCATGGTGAGGTTGATAATGACAAGACGCTGGAGCTTTTAGCCCGGATGGCGGTTTCCCATGCCGAGGCTGGCGTCGATATTATAGCTCCTTCCGCCATGATGGATGGGCAGGTGAAGCGAATTCGGCAGGCGCTGGACGAATCAGGATTCACCCATATCCCGATACTATCCTATGCGGCGAAGTATGCCTCGGCTTTCTACGGCCCATTTCGAGAGGCCGCCGAGTCGGCGCCACAGTTCGGCGACCGCCGCTCCTACCAGATGGATCCTGCCAATGTGCGAGAGGCGATGAGAGAGGTGGAGCAGGATATCGCTGAGGGAGCTGATATGGTGATGGTTAAGCCGGCACTGGCGTATCTGGACGTGATTCGCAAGGTGCGGGATACATTCAATTACCCCCTGGCAGCCTACAACGTGAGTGGTGAGTACTCCCTGGTGAAGGCTGCGGCAGCACGCGGATGGATAGAGGAGAAGCGCGCTACCATGGAAATACTTACCGCCATCAAACGAGCTGGCGCCGATATCATAATTACCTATCATGCCAAAGAGGTAGCGCGCTGGTTTGTCACCAGAGCTGAGAGGGATGATGGGTAGGAATCGATCGAGCAAGCTTTTCGAAGAAGCCCAGAAATATTTACCCGGGGGCGTCAATAGCCCGGTACGCTCCTTCAAAGCAGTTGGCGGCAGTCCCATCTTCTTGAAACGGGGGCAGGGATCCAGGGTCTATGACGAGGATGGAAACGAATTCATTGACTATGTCTGCTCCTGGGGCCCGCTCATCCTGGGGCATGCCCACCCTCAGATCGTGGAAGCTTTGAAGCAGGCTGTCGAACATGGCACCAGCTTCGGGGCGCCGACCGAACTTGAGACGAGGCTGGCCAAGATGGTCTGTGAGGCGATGCCTTCCATCGAGATGGTGCGTTTTGTGAATTCCGGCACTGAGGCAACAATGAGCGCCCTGCGACTAGCGCGCGCCTTTACCAACAGAGACAAGATAGTGAAGTTTGCTGGCTGCTATCACGGTCACTCCGATGGTCTTCTGGCCAAGGCTGGTTCTGGTGCTACCACTCTCGGGTTGCCTGACAGCCCCGGCGTTCCCCACGGGTATACTCAAAACACGCTTACTGCCCCGTACAACGATCTGGAAGCAATAAAGCAGCTTTTCGAACGTCACGGCGACATCGCGGCTGTAATCGTCGAACCGGTGGCAGCCAACATGGGGGTGATACCGCCTCGACCAGGCTTTCTGGAGGGCTTGAGTGATCTGACCAAAGTATCGGGAGCACTCCTCATTTTCGATGAGGTAATTACGGGCTTCCGAGTGGCCTACGGGGGAGCACAGGAGCTCTACGGCGTGATGCCGGATTTGACCTGCTTGGGCAAGGTTATCGGTGGGGGGTTGCCGGTGGGAGCCTATGCGGGCCGTGCTGAAATTATGAGGTCGATAGCTCCTGCGGGACCGGTCTATCAGGCGGGGACATTATCGGGCAATCCGCTAGCAATTACCGCAGGGATAGAGACGCTTAGCATTTTGCAGAACGGCAATGTTTATGCCGAGCTCGATCAAAAGGCATGTCGCTTGGAAAAGGGAATTGCCACCGCAGCGACGATATCCGGTGTACCCATCCGGATTTCGAGGATTGGATCGCTGCTGACAGCCTTCTTCACCGCGGAACCGGTCGTGGACTACGAATCGGCCAAGCTGGCTGATGCCAAACTATTTGGGGAGTTCTTCCAAAGATTGCTAGATCAGGGCATTTATTGGCCAGCCTCGCAGTTCGAGGCTGCGTTTGTATCCCTTTCCCACAGCGACGAGGATATCGAGGCCACAATCGCAGCTATGGGGAAAGCGCTGAGGGGTTAGCATACTTTAGAAGTTTCAACAAGCATGGAAGCTATATACACAGAATACACAGATTCCCACCTCTTTTGTTAGGAAGACATTTTCTATCAGGTTCCTTTCCCGGTCAAAAAGCGGTGAACCAATATTGACCATGAAGTGACCTGGAGTTGTCTTCCGATCAGGGTGTTACATCCGTGGTAAAAGCCTCGGTTAGGGGAATTTAGCTTTGTGGTACCCCTGGGGCGACTCGAACGCCCGACACGCGGTTTAGGAAACCGCTGCTCTATCCTCTGAGCTACAGGGGCTTTTTTCGCTGTTGTTAACCGCTACCCCTGGTTACAAGCATATAGTGGAGATAGGGGGATTCGAACCCCCGACCTCTGCGATGCGAACGCAGCGCTCTCCCAGCTGAGCTATATCCCCAGTGTGCCAGATTATAGCAAAAGCCAAAGCTCTGTGTCAATGTAAGCGCCTTCACAGCGGAAGCTGCCTCATTGGGGATGCTATTTCCCAATGCAGAAATTGCTGAAAATATTCTCCAGAAGCTCCTCGCTCACCGTCTCGCCAGTGATCTCACCCAGGGCATTCAGGGCTGTGGTGAGGTCGATGGTAATGAAATCGTCGGGCATCTGGGCCGCGATGCTCGATAGGGCCTGCTCAAGGTGACCCTCCGCCCGCTCCAGACAAGCCTTGTGGCGGGGGTTGGAAACTAGCAGGGCGTCCGAAGTGGAGACCTTCCCCCCGAGGACACAAGCCACCATCCTATCCTCCAACTTGTCAAGCCCTTCACCGGTCAGTGCTGATATGGAGACCGTGACCCAGGCGAGATGATCGAAGAGGGCTCGCCGTGGCAGGTCGCACTTATTGGCGGCCACCAGCACCTCTTTTTCGCGAAGTTCTGAGAGAAGGGCGATGAGCTCTCGATCGGAGCTTCTTAGATTGTTGCTGGCATCGAGCACCAGCAGGACGATATCTGCCTGCTCGATTGCCTTACGGCTGCGCGCCACCCCTAGAGACTCAACCAGGCCCTTGCGCTGCACCATGCCTGCAGTATCGATAAGGACGAACGGCACTCCCTTCAGGTTTACCACTTCCTCCACCGTATCCCGTGTAGTTCCTGGCACCGGGCTGACAATGGCACGGCTCTGTCTG
>JAUXAX010000083.1 GCA_030619685.1 Dehalococcoidia bacterium | reverse complement strand
CACTCTACAGCCAAGGAGTATGATCTATCGATAAGGCTTTCCTGCCCCCACCTGGATTTGGAGCTGGTCGAGGTTCCCGACTGGAGCTGTTGTGGGGCAAGCCCAGGTCACATGACAAGCGAAGAATTGGCCCTCGCCCTTCCGGTGAGGAACCTATACCAGGCGGAGCGCCACGATCTCACCACCGTTATTGCCCCTTGTGCCGCCTGTTATAGCCGATTGAAGTCTGCCAATAAAGAGGTGAGGGAGGACGCCCACCTCATGAGCCGAATCAATTGGGTGGTAGGTGAGGAGTTCACGGGGAAGGTGGAGGTAAAGCATCTAATCGAGGTGCTCTATAAAGATGTGGGACTGAGCAGAATCGAATCATCTGTGACCAAGCCCCTCAAGGGTATGAAATTTGCCTGTTACTATGGCTGTCTCCTCACTCGCCCTCCTAAAGTGGCCGATTTCGATGATGTGGAGAACCCCATTATCATGGACCGGATAGTTGAGGCCCTTGGGGCTGAGCCGGTGAGCTGGTCCCATAAAACCGAATGTTGCGGGGCAGGCTTTTCTATAACTAGGCCCGAGATAGCAGTTCGGTTGGTCGATGAGATCCTGAAGGCAGCCCAGTTCGCCGCCGCCGACTCCATAGTGGTTGCCTGCCCACTTTGCCACGCTAACCTGGACATGAGGCAGTCACAGGCCAAGAATAAGTATGGCAGGAACTATAATATCCCCATCCTTTATATCAGCCAGGTGATAGGACTGGCTCAAGGGGAAGCCTACAAAGCCCTTGGCTTGGACAAGCACCTTGTTAGCCCCGGAGATCTCCTGAAGGAGGGATTGGCTGGCTTCTAAACCGCAGGAAATAAGACGGGGATAAGAAGTCTTAGAGCCTTCAGCGACGCCAGACCCGCAGCGTAGACTCAATTTTCCCCTCTGCCTCCTGCCAGCCCTTATCACGGGCACCCCGCCATCGCGCATAGAGGTTTTGGAGCCGCCGCTTCTCCTCTTCAGTCAACTGCTCGCCTCGCTTCATGAGCTCCATCGCCTCTCTGGCGGCCTTGGCTGCTTCTGTAGCCTCTTCAGACATCCAAAACACCCCCTCTCGAGCGCAACATATATGTTATCACGATTACCTCTCAGGCGTCCAGTCGTTTTATGCGTTGACTTGTCTTCTCTCAATGTCTAGAATTAAATGAGGTATCTGAAAGCCGAGGGGCGGAGCATGGTGCTGTCTGACTTAGACAGGCGGATTAAGACCCTGGCTCAGTGGATGTTTGAGGCAAAACGCCTGGTGGTCTTCACCGGTGCTGGGATCAGCACGGAATCGGGTCTCCCTGACTTCCGAGGACCGGATGGCATTTGGACCCGACAGGCACGAGGGCTCCCTCCGAAAACGCGAGATTTCTCTTCGGTGGAGCCCAATGCGGGGCATATGGCGATCGTTGAGCTACAGAAACTAGGCAGGTTAAGCTTCCTTATCTCACAAAATGTGGACAACCTCCACTTGAGATCGGGGGTCCACCCCGATTTGCTGGCAGAACTGCACGGCAATGTTGCCATGCTGCGGTGCAGTCGCTGCGAGGCCCAGGTGGACAAGTCCACCGCCCCTGACACCTGCTCTTGCGGTGGCAGGCTGGTCTCCAGCGTGGTTAACTTCGGCCAACCCCTGCCCCAGAAGGAACTGGCCGATTCTTACCGGCACTCACAAAACTGCGATCTTTTCGTGGTTGTCGGCTCCAGCCTTGTTGTCACCCCCGCTGCTGACATGCCCAGAGTGGCTCTGCGCTACGGGGCTCGGCTGGTGATCCTCAACCAGGGTGAAACCCCGTTTGACCGAGTTGCTCATCTGCGGTTTGAGGAAGGAATAGGAGAGGTGCTGCCCGAAGCAGTTGCTCAGTTAAAGCAACTCATGAAGGCATCCCCGTAGGAATTTTAGGGAGATATGCGGAGACTGTTCCCGAAGGTGTTGGCAGGTTGCAAAGCGCTCCTTAGTATGCTAATATTCTACAATTAGTCGGCGCAAAATGAGATACTTCCTTGGTGTAGACATTGGCTCGGTTAACGCCAAACTGGCTCTCATCGATGAGGACCGTGGTGTAGTCGAGCTTGATACTGAGAAGGTAACCTCCAGTCCCAACGCTGCGGTCGCCTCACTTATTTCAAGACTGGGCAAGAAGTTCAATCTTGAAGAGATTACCACAGCTGGTGTATCTGGCTCGGGCAGGATTGTGATACCTAAAGAGCTGAACTGGTCAGAATACAGCAGCTCGCTGTCGATTGCTTCAGGGCTTCTTCATTCCCATCCAGAGGCAAAAACCATCATACAAATTGGCGGCCAGACCTCTCTGGTCATAGGGCTGGAGGATGGGCTGAGAAAGCCATGGAATGTGGCATCAAACCCTCTTTGTGCGGCGGGGACCGGAAGGTTCCTCGAGCAACAGGCATACAGGCTTGGCATCAGCATGGACGATTTTGCCCGCCTTGCGCAGGGGGCTGAAGGCACCCCACCGAGGATAGCGGCCAGATGCAGCGTTTTTGCCAAGACCGACCTTATTCATCTTCAGCAGAAGGGCGTTCCCCTGGGGACAATGCTTTGTGGCCTCTGCGGCAGCATAGCTCGTGGGGTCGCCTCTCTCACCAGAGGGATCCTTGAGGAGCCAATCTATTTTGTTGGCGGCGTTGCTGCCAATAGTGCCATAGTGGAGTCCCTCAATGATGTGCTCTCCGTAAGGAATGGGCATCGAGTACACGTAATTGTCCCTGAAGATTACCTTTATATTGAGGCTCTGGGCTCAGCCCTACTTTCGAGGGAATCTGGGAAGGGTTCAACAGTGATCGTTCTGCCCGAAGCAAATGCCAAGCAACGCTATTTTGAAATGGCGGGGCTTGAAAAAACCACTGAGCACGATGGCTGGGCAAGTCCAAGAATAGATGAGCCCTTTACCGGCTATCTGGGGGTCGATGTTGGCTCTACCAGCACGAAGGCAGTCATACTTGACGAGTCCGGCACAAGGGTCATGGCAAAGAACTACCTCATGACAGCAGGAAGGCCTGTTGATGCGGTCAAGGAGGTTTTTCACAATCTGCTCCGAGATGTCGGGGACAAGGCGAGGGTAGCCGGAGTAGGTGTTACAGGCTCGGGGAGATACTTAGTTGGCAGCTTCATCGGTGCAGACCTGATAAAGAACGAGATCACTGCACAGACAAGGGCCGCAGCAGAGATAGACCCTGAGGCAGATATTATTGAGATTGGCGGTCAGGACTCGAAGCTTGTTATCAAGCGAAAGGGCATTGTCGTTGATTACCAGATGAACAAGGCATGCGCTGCTGGAACGGGAAGCTTCATCGATGAACTGGCCGAACAACTTGGTGTTTCTGTTAAGAACGGTGATTTCGCCGATCTGGCATTCAAGGCGCCCCATACCATCGATCTGGGAACGAGATGTGCTGCCTTTATGGGGCAGGCAGTTGCTTCAGCCCAACAGGAAGGGGTGCCACTACAGGTGATAACAGCCAGTCTTTCCAACTCGATTGCCAGGAATTATCTTTCCAAGGTCGTGGGCACGAGGAAACTGGGCGACAAGATAATACTGACTGGAGCGGTATTCTACAACGAGGCCGTTGTCTCTGCCTTCAAACAGGCACTCCAAGGAAAGAGCACCATCGTGTCAGAACACAAGGAGGTCAGCGGTGCAATAGGTGCCGCACTTCTGGCAAAGGAGGAAATGTCGGGCAAAGGCTCGAGGTTTAAGGGATTTCAAAGAATCGTTGACAGCGATTATAAGCTCACAACCTTCACCTGCAAGCGGTGCGAGAATAACTGTACGATAAGCCGGATGAAGGTACCCAGTGAACCGCCTACATACTACGGGAGCAGGTGTGATCGTTATGACAGCCGCCTTAGCCAGGAGATAAGGGAAACCCTCTTCGATGAACGCGAGAAGCTGCTATTTGGAGAATACAGGGAAGGAGCGGGCACAGGGCCTTCGGTGGGGATTCCCAGGGCGCTAATCGGATATGACTACGCGCCATTGCTTATTGCCTTCCTTAACGCGCTTGGGGTAAGGGTTGTCCTTTCCAGCAAGACCACCAAGCAGATCATGGAGCAGGCTGTTGAGTTGAGCTATAGCGACAGCTGCTTCCCTCTCAAGCTTCTACACGGTCATGCGGCAAGCCTCAATGATGTCGACTACATTCTCTATCCCTGTGTCATCCGGATGGGCGCGAAAGAGGGGGACGAGAACCAAAAATACTCCTGCCCCCTGGTTCAGGCATCCCCGTTCATCATAGGCCAGGCTCTGGGCCTGGAAGAAAGGCTGTTGCAACCGGTAATTGACTTCAGCAGGGGCGACGCTGACACGATAAATAGCCTTGCAGATTGTGCAGTGAAGATGGGCTTCAGCGGGAAACGAGGAAGGATAGCCGCCCGGGCGGGTATTAAGGCGCAACGGGAATTTGAAGCGGCACAAGTAGAACTTGGGAAGAAGCTACTCGAGCAACTTCGCCAGGACGACCAATTGGGCGTTGTGCTCTTTTCCAGGTCCTATATGTCGCAGGATTCAGGGGCAAATCTTGGCATAGCGGAAAAACTTGCTCAGCTTGGTGTAGTGCCTGTACCACTCGAATGCCTACCGCTTGCCTCGGTAAACGTCAAAGAATATTCAGACCGACCCTATTGGTTCTCCGAAAGCAAGCACATAGCCGGCGCTGCTATAACTGCACCAGACCCATTGCTATATGGGCTTGTACTGACAAATTTTGGATGTGGTCCCAACTCCTTCATCATCAATATTGTTGAAGATATTATGGGTGGCAAGCCTTTAGGTCAGCTGGAAATTGACGAGGATGCAGCCGAGGCTGGCATTGTTACCCGCCTTGAGGCCTTCGTTGATACCATCAAGGGATTCGCCCGCTCCAGGAGGCTGGAGGAAATCTGCGCCCGAGATAAAGATATCTACAGGGCGGCGCCTACAATGATCAACCCAAAGAAGATCCTTGTCATACCGAGGATGGCTCCCTACGCTGAGGTAGTGGCCGCTGCCATGGAATCCTTTGGGGTTAAGGCAATTGTACTTCCCGAGCAGGATGAGCGGAACCTTCTCTACAGCAACAAGGTGACATCGGGCAAGGAGTGCCTGCCATATCGGGTAACCCTTGGCGACTTTATGAGGTTTTTCTATGAGAATGACCGCTATGGGGTTGACCTCAAAGATGTCGAGGGGTTTATGCCTAGCTCCTTCGGGCCCTGCCGTTTTGGGAAATACGCTATAGAGCAAATCAGGGTGCTCAGGGATATGGGCTTTGATCTTCGAATGCGGACCACTGTGTCGAACAATGCCTATCGTGATTTGGGCCTTGGTGCGGCATTCGAGCGCCTGGCTTGGAAGGGCATTGTCGCCATGGATTATTTGGAAAAGCTCCTTTGGCGCACCCGTCCCTACGAAAAGTCGGAAGGGTCAGCCGATGAACTGTTCACCGAATACACAGCAAGGATTGGCGACCGGGTGCGCAAAAAAGAGGCTTTTGATGATGTTCTGAGGGATGCAACTTCTGAATTTAAGTCTTTGATTGACCCGGATAAGCCCAGAAGGCCACTTGTAGGGATCAATGGCGAGATCTTCTTGCGATCTAACAAATTCAGTAATAACAATATGGTGAGAGAGTGCGAGAAGGCAGGGCTTGAAGTTATCGTTTCTCCCATTGGGGAGTGGGTCAAGTACATCACACACAGGAATATCGAGGATGGTGTTAGGGACAGGGAACTGAAAAAGATTGTCCGGGGCTCTATAAGAAAGCTCTTGCAAAAGTACGATGAGCACTCGGTAGTCATCAATTTCGAGGAATTGCTTGATACGAGAGAGCCTTCGACAAAGGATATTCTGGCGCTGTCGAGCCAATATCTCTCTCCAAAATGTGGTAGCGAAGCGGTTCTTAGCATAGGAAGCGGAATTGAATGGATGAAGAGCCCTGAGTTTGCCGGCGTGATATCGGTAATGCCGCATGGCTGTATGCCGGGAGGAATTGTGGCTTCCATGTCGGAGAAGTTCAGCACAATATACGGCAAGCCCTGGATCAACCTTACTTATGATGGCTTCCTGGAGACCACCAATCTGGAAAAGATCAACAATTTTGCCGAGATCATAAGATTCTGCAGCAATAGCGATAAAAAGGCCCTCGGAACAAATTGCA
>JAUXAX010000003.1 GCA_030619685.1 Dehalococcoidia bacterium | reverse complement strand
AATTACCGCCACCACTACTGCTGGGACAATGTCAGTAAAAGAGGTCGAAAGGCCCCCTCCAATAACGAAAACATCCATAGCGGCACACATGTCTCTTACCCCCTGAACCATCAGGTTAAGCCTTTCTTGACTGGTCATTACTTTGCATTTCCCACAGGTGCATTTGCCCGCGAAACCGCAAGGTCCTACTAACACTTCCTCTTCTAATGGTCTGGTTCCTATGAAATCCAGGAGGAAAATAGGCCTGCCTCCCATGGCAGTGATATCTCGCATGGCACCGCCAGCTCCGGTTGCAGCAGCATCATAAGGCCTGGGTACACAGGGAGAGCAATGGCTTTCTTGTTTCGCCACAAAATACCCTTCAATCCCTGGCATCTGGAAGACGGCAGCATCATCTCCTGGCCCTATAGTCAATGCTCCTGGCCACTTCTGACTAACTTTCCGGTTTAGCTCTTCGAGCGCCCTAAAATCGACCGCCTGATCAATATTGTGATGCAGGTGGGCAAACAAAGCATGCATTAACGCCCTTTCAATTGTATTCATTTCTTGCCTCCCCTAGATTTTCATTTTGCGGTAGCTCTTATTACTAATAACCGCGTGCCCCCCCGAATTTTGAACCATAGATTTTATGAAGTCAAGGGATAATAATTTATCCCTCCATATAGTTTGAATAAAGATTTGAGAAACAATACAAGCTATTGTGGGCATATCCACTTTGGAGCAGAATGGCGTAGCCGCAACATGCCCTACACTTTTCCAGTTCGGCTGCCGGATATTGAGCTGAAGATGAGAGAGGTTGCTGCGTAGAGTGCCCTCAGGCTTCCTCTCCGAGGATTATCTCGGCGACAAGCCGAGAGGCTGTCTCTACTGGCGCACGGCATTTCGTCAAGCCACCGGCTTCGAGGAACTCCTGTTGTTGTACCGGGTCTGCTAGGTCGTAGACCCTCCCGAATAGCCGTGTGTGAATGTGCTTGCATATCAGGCTGCCTAACTCCTTCTCGAAGGCATCACAGAATCTAGTGGCTCGCTCCATTGTGCCAGGAAAGGCTTCCAGAAACTCCTCGTTCTCACGTCCCGTGAGTATGCCCAGTGCCAGGAGGGCGCCTACAACTGCACCACAGGTTTCGCCTCTCAGGGCAATTCCAGACATGGCGGTGAGCGCTCTCAAGGGTATAGCCTTAACCGCCCCGAAGTCCTCTTGGAGCGCAAAAATGGTGCTTTGGGCGCAGTTGCCACACACAGCTTCCACATAGTCCCCTCCCCTTTGCTGCACGCGCTTCAGGATTTCCCCTTTGGAGGTTTGAGCACTCATCTGTGCTTCTCCTTTCGGTGAAATCACATTGTGTTTGGCAGGAACCCACTCCTAAGGCCAATCGCCAGTGTGACATAGAAACTGACACCGTAGCCGGGCGCTTCCAAGCCGTTGGGGCTCTCAGCGGCTAGCCAGCGTCTTCTTATACATGGCTGATGAAGATGCTGCTCATGGATTGATCCAGCGGTCATCCGCTTGACTGCCGTTGGGAGAATTGCGCTCTGATCAGCGTTGCTCACATCGTAGATGACTGCTCACCTGTTGTCAATGGCTTATGAGGTGGTGAGGGGAGTGGCTGGGGCTTGGAGTGATTAGAAAGCAAGAAAGGCAATCATGAGGTCGCCTCTGAACTCACTTGACCCCGATGGGGGTCGGGGTCGGATGCACTCCCTGAAAGATGGACTATATCCTGTAACTTCGCCAAAATATCTGATAAAGGTTAGGAGAGGCAAAAATTGCGGTAAGAAAGTACTCATCGTTGAAGATGACCGGACTCTGTTTTACGTCCTCAAGCATAGTCCAGCCAAAGCGGGGCAGAATGTGTCAACCGCTGTCTATGGCGTCGGTGACTTTCATTCCTGAGTTGTCACGTATCCGTCTAAGCGCGAACACTCAACTCAGTCCCAGCCAGAAGTGCCGCTCCCAGGGCTCCTATAATCTGAGGCTCCTCAGGAATCAGGATAGGGAGCCCGATTTCGGCTCCGAGAAAACGCTCAACGCCTACGTTCTTGGCAACCCCTCCCGTGAATACGACCTGCTCCCTATAGCCGACGGTCTTTCCCATAATCACTACCCTTGAAGCCACTGCCCTGTGGATCCCAGCGACTAGGTCCTCCCTCCTTCTCCCCTCAGCGCGAAGTGAGACCATCTCCGTTTCGGCAAATATAGTGCAGGTACTACTTATGGAGCAAGGCTCTTCGCTGGTTAGGGATGTCGGCCCCATCTCCTCAATGTCGAGACCCAAAACCCCAGCCATAACCTCCAGGAATCTACCCGTCCCCGCAGCACACTTATCATTCATGACAAAATCGCTCACAGTGCCATCTTCACGGACCCCGATGACCTTGCTATCTTGACCGCCGATGTCGATGACCGTTCTGGCTGCAGGCATTAGGAGGTTCACCCCCCTAGCATGGCAGATAATCTCACTCGCCGCTTTATTGGCAAAGGCGACACCGTTCCGCCCGTAACCTGTGGAAATGATGAAACCGAGGTCGGTCATTGATAGTCCAGCTTGCTCCAAAGCTTTCCTTGTTACTCCTTCTGCTGCTAGAGCAACGTTGTGGCCTGTTGGTACTACGGCATAGGACAGAATCTCGCCATCTGCCACAATGACTGTTTTGGCAGTGGCTGCCCCAACATCAACTCCCGCAGCAATCATGCTCCCCCTTATGCAGTAGGTTGCTCCATTTGGGCGATTCTAGCCCAATCTCTACGGTGTTAAGACTAGTTGTTCCTGGCATTCTGGCTGGTCAGAAAAACCATGTCATGCAACCTATACTGCCTTGGCGGCCTTGGCCGCCCTCAGCAATTCCGCAAACGTCTCAACTCTCGTCCTTAGCTGGCCGGCACTGTAGTTCCGGGTGTCATAGCAGTCCCCCTCCAAGACCAGCACCGGCACACCCAACTCCTTTTCTATGGCCCTCTTGGTAATCATCATGGTGGCGGCCCACTCGCGGCAAGAGTAGGGATAGAAATTGATTGCTCCATCCACGTTGAAAGCCTTGCAGTTCTCCAGGTTGATAGCAACATGGGCTTCACACGAGTGAGGTATGTCCAGGCATGGGCCTACACCGATCTTGTCCGCCCAGTCCGTGTATGGATGTTTGGTGAGTACCCAGGGGCCGAGCCAGAACGGTATCTGAACACGAATGGCCAGGCCTGTCTGCTCTATCATACGTGTTATGCTCGGATCCACACTTATCGTAGCGGTGCAGAAGACGCTGGGGGCTCCTTTCTCAACTATCCCCTTGCCTTGGTCAACTCTCTGCTGCACCTCCTCATACAGTATCTCAAGTGCCTCCTGCTTCCCTTCAATGTCTCTCGTAGGCATGGAGTTCAGGAAAAAGGCGTGTGCCAGACTTACCTGACTTATCGGCTGGGGATCGGCATGGCCAATTAGCTCCACCAGCTGCTGGAACTTCAGCCGGTATATGGCATTCGCCCTATTGGTGGCGCGTATCGCTTCCTCGGTCATTTGACAGCCGATCACCTCCTCAAATGTCTCGAAGAGCTTACGCGCCTGTGATGCACAGTAGCGAGCCCGGTGGTCATTGAATTTCGGCCAGTCACCCCAGTTCGCATCTGGACAGCTATCGAGGTATGCTACAGGAACGCCGTAGACCTCATGCAGCAATTGCTCTGCCTCAGACGGCTGGTCACAATGATAGGATGCTATTACAGACAGATCGGGGAAGGGGATTACACCCTTCACCATTGCCCCCAGCCGAGTCTGATATAGAGCACAGTGGGCGGATCCAGGTGGCAAGCCACTCTCCTCCCCTGCCTCCAGAAAGGGGGTGAGTTTGTCGAAGATCTGACCAATGGTCATGTTTATTATCTGCCCTGGAGTGGCGAAATATACTTCCCTCTCATCGGTTGACAGCATCATTGACATCAACGGCCGGAGTTCCATCGGGAAATCGCTGTAGACTATTTTCTCGTGCTCTTCCCTCGCCAGTACGAGATTCACGAGTTCCCTCATCCATATCCCGAGGAATCTACGTACACCCAGCAGTTCTACGTCCAAATACTGCCTCAGCCTCTTCTCGCCCCGCTTGACATCTTCCTCCCCTATCCCGAGGATCTTGAACGCCTTGTCAATCCTTGGCCTTTCCCTTGCTATCTCATCCGGTTCAAAGCTACACAACTTGAAAAGCTCGGTGTACATGGTTAGCTGCCTCCCCCCACTTTGATAATCTCAACAAAGGTTTCGATCCTTGTCTTAAGAGGGCCCCTCTCCGAAACATCGTAGTCTGATTCGATCTTTAGCATAGGGATATCGAGCTCTTTCTTCAGCATCTTTTCGAAGTAAAATGACTGGATATCGTAGCTACTGCGGTACATAAGCTGGTACCAGATAATCCCGTCCACGTTGAAATCCTTGGCCAGCTTAATCAGATAGTCGAGCCTCTCCCTGGATGGTCTGAACCAGGCTGGAGGTACCCTTCTCCTGAAGTACCTATCCGCAAGGGCCTCCATAATGTCACCGTCAACCTGCACATTCTCCCAGTAGTGTCTAATCCCCTCAGCGAACTCCTCGATGACGATGGTTGCTCCAGCCCCCTCCGTCATCTCCAAAACCTTGTAGTCACCCATAGCCAGGGTAGAGCCTGTCAACAGGATCCTCGGCCCCTTTGGGCTAGATGGAGGCTTTTCCCTCAACTCTTGATGGATAGACTCCAGAACATCTATTAATATGGTTTTATCAGCAACAAACGAAGCATGATTCAGTTTTACGAACTCGTGGCCGGTTATGGGTGGCCGTTCAGACCGACGCAGCAGGCTTATCTCTTTCAGGAGACTTCTCATCTTATTACACAAATCGATCGCCTCCGTCAGTCTCCCATTCTCAATCTTGTTGCCGGTGAACTCTTCCAGCTTCTCCTTAAACTGATTCAACCCCGCAAGATAATAGTCCAAGGCGTGTTCATCTTTCTGATGAGGGACGCCAAACCTGAACACATTGGCATCAGCGAAAAAGTTGAAGCAGTCGGCTATGACCTTGATATTATGATCTGTAACGGGGACGACGAGAAGATCGATCATCTGATAGAGAGGCTCCTCACCCAACATTCTGTACCCAATCTGAGCTCTACAGAATGTGTCTATGAATCGAGGAACATACGCAGCGCTTTCTGCTACCGGCTCGGGATCTCCTCCTCGGATTAGTCCTATTGGTACTGCGCCAGAGGCATAAATCAGCTCCTCCGGCAGATACCCACCAGGGGCGTAGCCGATGAGCTTAATCCCCTTCTCTCGCATCCGTGTCAACTCCGTCAGTCTGGTTGCCAAGTGTTCAGAAAGTTTCTTCATCGCTTCCATCAATAACAACCTCTGGCTTAACATATTAACAAGCAGCATTACCCACGTCAATTCGATAAACAAGTCCTTCACGAGCGCCTTGACAATCAAGCACAATCCAAGCCACTCTGGGTATCCCCCTTTTTGAAGCAGGATGGCGTAGCCGCAACATGCCCTACACTTTTCCAGTTAGACTACCGGATATTGAGCTGAGGACGAGAGAGGTCAGCGTATAGGGTAGAGGGTGCTCCGAAAACACTTGTTTTCGAAGGGGCTTCGAACATCAAACAATTTGGCTTTTCGTGCAACTACTTATGTAGTTCAACTTGACAGCGGCGGACAGGGGTCTATAACATAGGTACAATCGTTGATACGGGAAATCCTGAATAAGTATCCTGAATTTGACACTCAGAAACGCTCGTATCTTAGTGAACGAGATATTTTCAGGAAAGAGGTAATCAAGAATGAGTCCGGCTGAAAGAAAGAGTTCAAGGAAACCTTCATATAAAGAAATCAGGGCTGGGGGGCGTACAAAGTTTCAAGAATTTCGTCCCGCTCTGGTAGTCATAGATATGCAGAATGCCTACTGTGCACACGGAGGCTCTTACCAAAAGTTTGGAGCCGATATAAGTGTATACAGGAAGATCATACCTAATGTGAAGAAGATCATAGAGGCCTGCCATGAACTGAGCATACGTGTCTTTTACACACAACAAGTTAGAGAGCCATCAGGGATAGACCTCCTCACCAGGAGACACCGTATCATACCAAGAAGAAGGCTAGATTTTTTCGAAAAGCACCTGGCATGTGTGATAGGAACGTGGGACGCAGCGATAATCGATGAGCTAATGCCAACAGAAGATGACCACATAGTCATAAAAAGGAGAGACTCAGCTTTTCAGGATACTGAGTTCGAGCTATGGCTGGAGAGTGTGGGCGCTGATACGATCATATTCACTGGCGTAGACACCTGCATCTGCGTTGAAAACTCCTTCAGGGAAGGATTCAATAAGGGTTTTGATGTTATATTGGCAGCAGATGCTACTGCATCTTCCTGGCCGAAATTGCATAAGGCTACACTAGAGAAGGCGAGAGGTTCCTTCGGCTTGGTTTTGACTACGGACCAGCTCATAGATATGCTGCACACCGGCAGTCGTGGTGCGGCAGCCTTCAGACTTCCCAAAGAGCATTTGCCATAATCATAGCTACTCTGGGAGAATCGAGAGAGCTAGCATCCCCGGAACTAAGCTTACTAATTGGGCTATGTTGAGAGAAAAGTCCAACGAGCTACGCACTAGCTCAAGCTTGGATAAACAATATCTTGTTTTTCGCAGTAGTTAACAATCTGACGAATTGTTCAGTGTGAGCCCTCCAAAAGGTCTCGGTTTTGGCTATGTGACTGACGAGAAATTGAGTCCAATTCTAACATTTCACCTGGATCGATTTTTCTGGGGCAGGTCAAGCCACATTTACAGCTTCGACCTGGTAGGCAACTATCTATCCAGTCTGAACTCCCACCGGCAACAGCAGTCACTGTAATCGATCCTAGGAGGCAACTGCAGACCATTCACCTTGATTTCCGGGTTGAAGAAATGTGCCATGATGCCCATGATCTTCGGCTCTAGCTCTCGGCATATCCTCTTTTCCCGTCCAGTACCCTCCCTCTCCAATGAGATCAAAGTAGGACAATGAGTGATGGCGACGATGCCATGATTTGGGTTCTTCAGATCTAGTTCGGCGGTGTAGATCCACATCCACGGCGAAACCTGCATGTACTTCATTATCGTGGCTACATCATCGCCATGTATGTTAAGCGCGCTGCTCACCGCCTTCAGCTCCCATGGTTGAGCCTTCTCCCAAACCTTGACATCACAGTCGAAAGCCTCATCGTTACCCCACTTGTTCATCACGGCGAGATACCAGTAACCGTCTATTCTGAGAATGTATTCGTTGTACGTCCTGAGAAGCTTCATTAAGGTTTCCTTTTTAAGCCTCCCGTGATTGAATCCTGGGTCAAACTGGCCGCTATAGTCCTGCAGCTCCTCCATACATGGCTCCTTTCAGGTCCTAGGCTTTTCGGACATTATAGCACGTTAAAACCGAGTGTCCGCTTATTCCTCTGGATTCTCAATGTAGACACGTTGTACGCATCCGAGCGACGGAATTCCACTGCACTGATGACTCATATGAGGTCTCGCTGCATGAATATTACGCTTCCGAGCGTTCCGAAGGAAGCACGAGTGGATTTCGTATTTAGTATGATTACAGCTCTTATAGGGCAGGGTTCTGTTGAGATGTCAGAAGAATAAAGTAGTCCTTTTTGACCACCCGCTTTGTAAGCCGCAATCGTAGCTGTACATTGATCTCCCCGTTTTGGAGCGCCCCTCGGTGAGCCAGCAAACGTTTCGACGTCGCATGACCGCAATACACCGAAATCGTTTCTAGTGAGATTGCCGGATATTGAGCCAATGACAAGAGAGGTTGCAGTATTAAGAGCCTAAGACTAACTCTGAGGTGCTACTGACTGTTACGGCTATTGAACAAAACTGACATTTGTGCAATCTCGCTGTATCCCACAAAAAGCCATTTTGGTCAACTGCCATCTCTCAACTCCTCTCCAAATTCGCCTGGCTGGAATTGTTCTTACCCAGCAAGCCCCATAACGATTGTGACAGCTATATTATCTCACAAAGCCAACAGCGCAATGCTGCGCGTATGGTGCTTGATGAGGGAGCGGGGAAGGAATCGGGATGTAACTCATGGGGTTGTGCGTACGGAATGTAATCGCGACTTTCGAGATAAGAGCTAAGCTGTTCAAGGGCAATAGTAGTTTGCAGCCCTATAATGTGGTAATGTTGTAGAGCAGGGGATAAAGTTGATTTCGTTCATAACGTTGTCAAGTCCTAATTTGGGCACCCTTGTGTGTCGGTTGTGCATTCCTTGCATAAAGGGATAAAAAGCCATGTTTGATCTTCTGCTCTGGGGCCTTCCATCTCTTCAATCGACGCCTTATCTCTTGCTCCGAGACTCTCCATTCCAATAGACGTTCTGGTACATCAATGTGGATCAGGTCCCCGTTCTCAACCAAAGCTATTGGCCCACCTTCCATGGCCTCGGGTGATACATGACCTATAGCCGGCCCATGGGCATACCCAGAAAACCGGCCATCTGTTAAGAGTGCGACTGAGTCTCCTAAGCCAAGTATAACTAGTGCTTTAGCAATGGACGTTACTTCTCTCATACCTGGGTCGCCTTTGGGCCCCATGTATCTCAAAACAATCACTTTCCCTTTCCCAATCTCTCCACTCACAATTGCATCAAGTGCCTCCTGCTTACTTTCAAATACTTGAGCTTCTCCTGTGAATACCTTCATCTTCTCATCCAGGATGGCACTTTGTTTAATAACTGCGCCATTTGGTGCGAGATTGCCAAATAATACCACCAGGGCGCCTTCATCGTAGATCGGATTATTTAAAGGTCTAATAAGTTGGTCGTTTAGTATCTCAGCATCCCTTAGGTTCTCTCTTACCGTGTTCCCAGTCACCGTAATTGCATCCAACCCTAACTTTGCTTCTAATTGTTTCATAATCGCCGGAACACCACCAGCGTGATAGATATCTGCCACAAAGTGTTTACCTGTAGGTTTCACATCACAAATCACAGGTATTTCTCTGGCTATTTCATTAAAGACAGATAAAGGGATTTCTATACCCATCTCGCTGGCAATGGCTGGTATATGTAGGAATGTATTGGTCGAACCCCCTATAGCCTGATCAACACGAATAGCGTTCAATAAGGCTTCATAGGTTACGATGTCAGAAGGTTTGATTTCTCTTTCTATAAGCTCAACGATCTTGCGTCCACTCTCCGTTGCCATTCTCAGAAGTTTAGAGTCGCCGGCAGGAATAATCGCAGATCCGGGCAATGACAAGCCAAGCGCCTCTGAAAGGCATTGCATAGTAGTTGCTGTGCCCATTTCTGTACAACCACCACATCCAGGAAGAACACTATCCACAAATTGCTCGAACTCCTCCTCACTTATTTCTTTGTTTAGATATTTAACTACTATGTCACCGACATCACCCATTCCAACCCTCTCCCCACGAAAGAATCCTGGTGACATACAGCCTCCGGGAACAAAAATGGATGGTATGTCCAAACGGCATGCGGCACTCAGCATGCCAGGAACGATCTTGTCACAAGAAGAGATCAATACTAGCCCATCAAATCTATGCCCCTCAGCCATTGCCTCAATAGAACTCGTGACCAGGTCTCTATGAGGTAATGAGTATCTCATAGCATCTGTGGTGGAGCATATGCCATCGCAGATAGCAATGGTGTTGAATTCGAACGGTGTCCCCCCAGCTGCCTGAACACCATCTTTTGCAGCTTCTGCAACTAGTCTAAGATGCGCATGGCCTGGGAACATTTCGTTCCACGAGTTTGCAACTCCGATCCATGGCTTATCAATGCTTTCATCATCATATCCCGCTGCTTTTAACAATGCACGGGTGGCCGTTCGTGGAACACCAGTCTTAAGTAAATCACTCCTCGACATAGGCACCTCGCTTTCATGATTTTGCTTTTTTCATTTGAACATTAAAAACAAGTAACCGGAGACCAAGGTGTTACTTCTTTGATAACCGCCCGTAAAGGCCAAGTTCTTCAAGAGCACTGAGAGTTGAGCAGGGTTCAGTCTAACATTACCTAGGAGGCGGTACCGAATGTGGCGCCGTGTTTTTGCTATCCTCCGCTCTTAATCATTCCTAGGTCTACCAGAGATTTTCTCACGGTATCTTTCTGGGCTTCCGTTATCTGGGGGAGAGGACTTTTAACATAGGGTTGAATGTTAAGACCCAACTGGCGCATTGCCTCCTTTACCATAGGAGATTGCACCGGCACAGCCACTATGGAGACAAACGGAAGAATACTGGCCTGTAATTG
Source organism: Dehalococcoidia bacterium (assembly GCA_030619685.1). The sequence continues at coordinate 92,171 of JAUXAX010000003.1, read as the reverse complement.
AGAAGCCTTTTCCATATCTCCCGTTTTAAAACTCTCATAGATCGAAACGACCTCTCCGGGAACAATGCATGGAATTGGGCATATTACCCCTGCACCCCCAATCTTTAGAACATCGAGAAGGATAAAACTAATTCCCGTGAAAACATAGAAGGGTTCTTGCTTTTCTATCTTCAAAATTTGCTCAACTTTTTCTAACGCACCTGTCTCTTTAATCCCCACAACGTTCTCTATATAGGATAGCCTGGAAATCAGTTCAGGCGACATCTCTAGATGGGTGACATACGGAAAGTCGTAAAGCAGAATCGGTAGGTCAACGGCTTTTGAAATCGCCTGGTAATGGTTAAATATATCATCATCCGTGAGGGGAAAATATATCGGTAGATTGATCATGAGGGCGTCTGCTCCTCTGTCTCTGGCATATCTACTCAACTGTATAACTTCGTCAGTACCCATGCTTGAGGTGCAGACAATAACCGGTACCCGGCCGCTTGTTTGCTCGACCACGATATCGATTACCCTTTTCTTCTCATCCACTGTTAGATAGGGGAATTCACCTGAACTTCCCAAAGCAACCAGTCCATGAACGTGACTTTCAATCAGGAAATCCACCTCATGCCTCAAACCACTCTCGTCGATTTCAAGGTCCTTGTTTAGAGGAGTTACCATCGCGGGGTAAACTCCCTCAAATTTCCTCATTTTTGCCTCCTTCTTCTTCACTGCCTCCCTCCAAACCCGACTGGCGGTGCTAGTGTATCACGAGGCAGACCTCTTGGTCAAAGATTCCAAAACAGCGGCGGGCCAGCGTTCCTCTTCTGGGACACACACTGGTTCGCTTGGGGGTGGTAGCAAGAATCAGGATGGCATAGCCACAACATGCCCCACATCTTCCCAGTTAGATTATCGGATATTGAGGTGAGGACAGGAGCAGGAAACAGGTTCGAACTCAGCATACCTTGACAGCTATAAGCGGCGTGTTATCATTTGCCACACGGAGATAAGGTGCTGGGTGTAGAGCTTCATCAAAGGCTGAGACAGTGAACCCTAGCTGAGGAGGAAGCTGTAATTGAAGATAGTGATTGCGCCTCAATCTTTCAAGGGAAGCCTTAGCGCACTGGAGGTGGCTCGGGCTGTGGCTCTGGGGATTAAACGTGTTCTTCCTGATGCCGAAACGGTCGCGGTGCCCATGGCCGATGGTGGGGAGGGGACAGTGGAGGCCTTGGTCGATGCTACATGTGGACAGATCATCACCACGGATGTGACAGGACCTTTAGGGGAGAGTATCACGGCTAAGTGGGGAATTCTGGGGGATGGGGTTACAGGTATCATAGAGGCAGCGGCTGCCTCAGGTATAACACTGGTACCTCCAGGGAAGCTGAATCCCCTTATTACGACAACATACGGGACAGGAGAACTGATTCGGGCGACCCTTAACGCTGGATGCCGCAAGTTGATCGTCGGAATCGGTGACACCGCTACCAACGATGGTGGTGCCGGGATGGCCCAAGCCCTTGGGGTAAGGTTGCTGGACAACAGAGGGAAGGAGTTGCCCAGCGGTGGGGCTGCGCTGGCCAAGTTGGACAGGATAGATGTCTCTGGGCTTGACCATCGCTTAGCCGAATGCCAGGTTGTCTCGGCATGTGATGTCACCAACCCTCTGTGTGGTGAGTTGGGGGCCTCGGTAGTCTATGGCCCCCAAAAGGGTGCTTCAGAGGAGATGTGCCGACGTTTGGACGAGGCACTATCGCATTATGCGGGGGTAATCAAGGCTGATCTGGGTATTGATGTTATGGATCTGCCTGGGGCGGGGGCTGCAGGGGGGCTGGGGGCGGGGTTGGTGGCCTTCTTGGGAGCCGAACTGCTACCCGGTATAGACATAGTCATTGAGTCTGTGGGGCTTGTTGATCATCTAGGGGATGCATCGCTGGTTTTCACGGGTGAAGGCAGAATAGACGGGCAAACGTTGTTCGGCAAAACTGTGTCGGGTGTCGTTGCTAAGGCAAAGGCGTTGCGCATACCGACGGTGGCTATCGTGGGTGAGGTTGCCAATGGCAGCGATGTCTACCGGAGTGGAATAGATGCGGTATTGAGCATAGCACCGGGCCCTGTTAGCTTAGAAAAGTCTATGGCCGATGCCGCGAGCTTGGTCGCTGATGCTGCCGAGCGAGCCATGAGATTAATCCTGATAAGGCTGGACAAGTAATCGACCTCCCCAGTATTCTCAGGACGATCTCTTCAGAATCCGCAGATCCCGGGGGCATTGACTTTCCTCGACTTTTCTGGTTAGCTGGTGAAGAAAATGATATTCAGACTGGAGGTTTGGAATCATGGCGAGAATCTACTACGACCAAGACGCTGATGTGGGCTTTCTAAGCGATAAGACCATCGGTGTCATCGGCTATGGCAATCAGGGACGAGCCCAGGCCCTTAACTTGAGGGACAGCGGATTGAAGGTTATTGTCGGGGTTCGCGCCGACGAGACCCGCGAGCAAGCCGTAAGCGAGGGTTTCGATACGCTCCCGATCGGTGAAACGGCCAAGCGGGCCCAGGTGGTGCTGCTGCTCATTCCGGACGAGGTCATGCCCGGGGTATTTGAGACCGAGGTTCTGCCGGAGCTTTCCCAAGGCAGGGCTCTCTGCTTCGCCTCCGGCTATAACGTCGCCTTCAAACTGATCGAGCCACCGAGCGGTGTCGATGTGGTCATGGTGGCGCCGCGAATGATAGGGGCCGGTGTGCGCCAGCGGTACCTGGAGGGAAAAGGCTTCCCCAGCTTCATCGGTGTCCAACAGGACGCAACCGGGGATGCGCTCAAGACCACACTCGCAATCGCCAAGGGGATCGGCTCCACCAGAAGCGGTGTCATGCTCCTCACATTCGCCCAGGAGGCCGAGCTAGACCTTTTCACCGAACAGGGCTTCGGCCCCGCCTTCGGCCAGGTCCTGCTGTCGGCGATCCAGACCCTCATTGATGCCGGCTACCCCGTGGAAGCGGTGATGACCGAATTGATCCTCTCAGGAGAGTTCGCCTACTCCATGCAGAAGATTGTCGAGATGGGATTCTTCCCGCAGATGGAGCTCCACTCCCACACCTCCCAGTACGGCTCCATGACCCGTTCCGTGCGTTACATGATTCCGCAGATATCCGAGACCATGAAGGCGGTTCTCGAGGAGATTCAGTCCGGGGCGTTTGCCAGGGAATGGGAGGCGGAGCAGAAGGCAGGGCTTCCTGTGTTCAGTCAAATCTCGGAGCTGAAGAACCAGCACCCCATTGCCGAGTGGGAGCGCGTAACCCGTGAGGCGTTCCACCTGGATTGACCCGCGCAACAGCGGCTTCATCTGAGCCATCTGTTGGGGTCTGCGTCTTGCGCGTTTTCTCTGGCTCGAATTCCGCTTGACTCACGATTGCCCATGCTGTTGCCGGGAGAACCATGAATAGCCGCAAGCTACACGGCATTCAAGCGAGTATCAAGTAGTCTTTCCAACATGGTATACGCGATACCCAGTTCTTTGACAGCCCACCGTCTTCAAGTGTCCCGCGGTGAGAGGCGCTCCGAAATATTCTGTAGCGGCTTTGAAAGCCTCATCTATCAGTTACCGTGGCCGATTCATTTCCTTGCCCTATCTCAGATGCCGTGCTCCATCCCAGCCATCTCGAGCAGCCAGAAAGGCATGCGGTCGTCGATTTTGCTCCCCACGAGGTGGTAGCTACTAGGCGCCAGCTTCTGAACAGGGCTACGGCTGAGAAGGCCCTGGTGCTTGCCTTTCACTTCCCGTTCCCAGGTCTGGGTCACGTTGCCCAGATGGGAGGCGGGTGGCAGTGGCAGCCTATCGAGACGAGGGGGTAGAACATCGCCGAAGCTCTTTCCACGGTGGCCCGAGTAGCTGTGAGCTGGTTCTTACGTGTAGCGGCCACTCCCCCGGGATAGCAGGATCTCCCATGCGCCGGAGGGCGCCCAGGCAGTAGGTTAACAAGAACTCATTAAGGTCAGCGGCCTACCACAATCCCCTATGCCTTGCTAGAATTGCCGTCTGAGCGTTGCTTTATTGACTCCTAATGTTATGATATGAATCCCATTGGAACATAGTAAAAGCTGTCAGGAGGAGAAGCCATGATAGGTGGCAAAGAGAAATATGCCCTCATAACAGGTGCTTCAAGTGGAATCGGTTATGAGCTTGCAAAGCTTCTTGCGAATGACGGCAAAGATATTGTGGTGGTCGCGAGGAGTCGAGACAAACTTGAGGACTTAAAGAGGGATGTTGAGAACAAACACGGAACGAAAGTGAAGGTCTTGGCTACGGACCTGTCCAACCCTAGATCACCACTAGAGATATTCACTGAACTTGAGCAAGAATACATTGACGTAGATGTACTTGTCAACAATGCAGGTTTTGGCGTCTACGGTATCATTTTCGACACCTTTCAACCACGACTTAACTGAACTGCTCACCCCGTGTACTTGACAAACTTAGATAATACTGGCATAAGACTGGTGACTTATGCTCGCCCCGGAGGTGTCGATGCTAGCTATATTGGGTGCATTTGGGCAGGAGATAGTAGACCTGCGGCGGCGGATGGTCATCAAGGAAGTCGTTGCCGAGCGGCATTGTAAGCTGTACCGTGGCAAATATGAAAACAGGGACGCCCTGCTGGTGAAAACCGGCATGGGTAAGGAACGAGCCGAGAGCGCAACGAAGTTCATTCTGGAGCGCTATCCTGTTACTGCAGTAATCTCTCTCGGCTTTGCAGGGGCACTGGCCCCAGAGCTAAGGATTGGCGATGTTGTCGTATGCTCAACGCTGTATTGTGACTCCACAGAAGAAGTATGTACTTCCGATGCCCATCTGCTTTCTCTGGCATCACAGGGACCTGGGGACAGGGCAACCCGCTTTTGTCTTGGCAGCAGTGTCACAGTGTTGCAACTGGATTCCAGTCCCCAAAAGATGCAGGAGTTGAGCGAACCCTTCCATGCGCATATTGTAGATATGGAAAGCTACTGGATCGCCAGAATAGCCTCAGCCCAGCAGATTCCTTTCATAGCCATTCGCTCCATTTCGGACACAATGCAGCATAGCGTGCAGCCGTTCGACCAGATTCTGGCTTCTGATGGCAAATTGCTCTGGAAAAAGGCAGTGCTTTGTTTCCTTTTGCATCCCCAGTATCTGGTGAATGTGTTCACCCTCTTCAGAAACACGCGGCCGGCAAAGAGAAACCTGGCCGCTTTTGTCAGTCACCTGATGACCAAAATTTGAAATAAACGGAGATACCTCGGCTAAACTATCCCTCACAGGGATGCCTCCCTTTCAAAAGGATCGGAAAGGGCGCCCACCAAAGCGTCGATCTGCTTCTCTATTCGATTTTCCAGCTTTATCACCCCCTAGCTAAACTCGATCTTCAGTTGCCTGAGCTTCTCGGCCTCACGCCACGTTGCCTCGCCTGCCTGATGAACAACCAGCGTTCAACGTCTGGCCCATTGTTGGCCTGGCCCTTGGGATGTAGGCAGTAGGCAGTGTGGCATATTACTTGGTGCTTCTGCAACGGGTGGTCAGTTGGCAAATAGGAGAGGGGGTTCCAAGAGGCACATACCGCCCATGGAGATATCGTTCACAGAGATACCCGCCGCGCAGATAATCCAGGCCAGCAACAATCCTCGCTTTTGTTCCATCGATTGCCCAGCTGTCTGCTGTATGCAGCCGGTTCCGCCCCTGTTCAACGAGTTAGCGGATTGTTTAACACGCCAAGATATGCCCTCGGTTCTCTCGGTTCACCTCCTGATGGATTAGGAGTAACACGCGCAGTGGATTGCAACCATAGTTGATGGTAGAATTTAATAGGTTTTAGCAGGTTAGGCGAACCCCGAGTTCGCCTATATAGCTGATATACGATATGCCACAAAAACTTGTGTGCTCAAGAGGAGGAGGATTACGATGCCAAAGTTTGCTGTCTACTACGTCCCTCAAGCGGAGGATGACTTCTATCGTCTTGGGACATCGATTCTCGGTTATGACGTGCGAGCCCGTAAATCTGTCCAGATGCCCAAGGAGCTACAAGACCGCCTTGGGAGCTTTGACCAAGACTGGGTCAAGGACGCTCGGCCTTATGGATTTCACCTTACAATTGGTGATGCAATTGACTTCGGTTTCGGTGACATCCTGTCCATTGAACACGAGATAGATGACATACTGAACTGCTTCGATCCGGGCCATCCTTTCACCCTCCAGAGGCGCAAGGAAGACTTCGTGACCTTTTGGGGCAAGCAGAAGGAAGTAGTTGTCTTACGCTACGATTCCAATGATCACCTGAAGGTGCTCCATACTCTTGTCGCCGCGCGAGTCCATCCTCTTGGGGTCGGTTCAGGGTACTTACAAAGTTATCTCAAAAATCCTAAGCAGTATGTGGATCGGTCTTATCTAGACCATAGGATATTAAAGTTCTACAGCCCGACGGTGCTGGATAGCTACTCGCCGCATTTTACACTTTTGAATCCTTACACTGGGGAGGACCACGATGACTTGAAGCGCCTCTTCTCCGAGATATTCGGTCAGTTTCCGCGTATAAGGCTGGATTCAATTTGCTTGTTGGTTCAGATGCACGGAGACGAAAACTGGGGGATTTACAAAGAATTCAAACGCGAGTCCTATCCTGAATCGCTCGGCACTTGGTAAACAGGCTGAACGTCGTGCGAAAAGTCTCAACAATTGGGCGGATTGTTACTCCGGCCACTCCATCGGATAAACTGCTGCTCCAAAACGGTGAGGTCATAGCATAGGTATAATTCCGACTCAGAAACTAGACGCTCTAGAAGGACTTGATTTTGGAGCAACTCCTGGTGTACTATCGGTATCCAAGGTTCGTAGTGTTTGTCCAAGAGCAGCGTGCGGGACAGAGGGACAGGAGGAGACTAACCTTGCCATGAAGCCCCGGGCAATGTAACCCGTGCCGATGTCTATTTTGTCACAAAGGCTGGCATCCTGCATAACAGAATGAGGAGGCAAAGCTCGGAACATTCCAAGCTAGAAAAGAGTGTAGCCACACGCTCAGGTTTGACATGCCCAGATCAGCTACTTAGAGTGGCCGCTACTGAGTTAGGCCAATATTGGTGACGAAGCCCAGGTCTCATGAGTTCACTAACGATTTCGCTTAGATGATCCAGACACAAATAGTTTGCTAGCCTAGGAAAATGTTATCCCTTTGACATACTACCAAAGTCTTCCAGACGCGGAGATAAAGTAGATGGCGCTGAGTTTTGATTTGACAGAGGAGCAGAATCTAACGCGTCAGGCTGTTCGGGATTTCGCCGAAAAGGAGATTGCCCCCATAGCCCAAGGGCTGGATGAAAGGGAGGAGTTCTCTGTCGAGTTGACACAGAAGATGGCCGGAATTGGGCTACTGGGTTGCTGCGTCCCGGAGAAATACGGTGGATCCGACATAGGGTACATCTCGTATGTTATCGCAGTGGAAGAGCTAGCGAGGGTGGATGGTTCTCAGGCTGCCACAATTGCTGCCGCGAACTCACTGGGGATCGGCCCGATTTACCGGTTTGGGAACGACAAGCAAAGAGAGGAATGGCTTCCAAGACTCTGTTCAGGAGAAATCCTGGCAGCCTTCGGTCTCACGGAGCCGGATGCTGGCTCCGACGCTGGAAGCTCTCAAACTAAGGCTGAGCTTCGGGGCGACCATTGGGTGATCAACGGGAGGAAGATCTTCATTACAAACTCGGCTTGTTCCCTGACAGCAGTTATTGTGGTGCAAGCCGTCACGGGACAGCATGCCGACGGAAGGCCGGAGCTGAGCTGCATACTAGTTCCCGCCGGTGCGGAAGGCTTCACCGCCAAGGAGATGAAGGGGAAGATGATGTGGAGGGCGTCCAACACGGGTGAGCTCTTCTTCGATGATTGTGCTGTTCCTGAGGTGAATCTCCTGGGTAGGAGGGGAGATGGGTTCCACCAGATGCTCTCCACGTTAGATAGAGGACGGCTGAGCATCGCTGCCATGGGTCTTGGCGGCTCCCAAGGGGCCTTCGAACTCGCGCTGCAATACGCGAACTCGCGCATCCAATTCGGGCGGCCGGTCAGTTCCTTTCAGGTCAACGCTTTCAAGCTAGCGGACATGGCCCTTGAGATCGAGCTCGCCAGGAATCTGCTCTACAAGACATGCTGGCTCTTGGAGAACGACCGCCCCTTTACCCGCGAGGCGGCCATGGCCAAACTGTACTGTTCCGAGGTGATGCACCGGTGTGTCCATCACGCTGTGCAGCTTCACGGAGGTTACGGGCTGATGAAAGACTACAGGGTCGAAAGACTGTATCGAGATCAGCGGCTTCTTGAGATCGGCGAGGGTACATCCGAGATCCTGCGCATCGTAATCGCTCGCAATATCGGAGTGGCGGGAAGGGCAATGTAGGAGGGAGAAGCAAAATGGAAGAGAAGAAGGTTAAGCGCCTTAGCGCCAGTCGCAGATCAAGGGCGTCGCAAAGAGGGTTCACAGGATCTGAGGACTTTCTGACTGACCCATCTCAGCCGGGGCAACCTGCTGCTGGCACTGAGGCAGGTGAATTGCTGGGCGATCGGGTTAGGAATGCTCGCGAAATGCGTGGTCTGACTCTTCAGGATGTGAGCAGCCGAACGGGAATAAACGTGGACACCCTGAAGCGGGTGGAATCGAATGAAACGATTCCCCCCTTGGGTGAGTTGGTAAAGCTGGGCAAAGCGCTGGAAACGAAGATGGGCTACTTTATCTCTCCCGGGGTGGACAAACCTATAACTGTAGTGCATGCCGACCAACGTCGCCCCGTTGCGAGGCACGGCGAGAGAAAGAGGGAGCGGAGCGGGTACTCTTACGAATCCCTGGCCCCGGAAAAGGCGAACCGATTGATGGAGCCCTTTATCGTAACCCTGAGACCTACCGATGTTGAAGAGCCTTCCACACACGACGGACAGGAATTTCTTTTTGTTCTTGAGGGACAAATGGAGGCCCGAGTCGGGGGTCAAACGGAGTTTCTCGGGCCCGGGGATGCGCTCTACTATGATTCAAGCCAGCCTCATTTGGTCAAATGCGTGGGCGGCAGCGAAACCAAGATATTAGCTGTTATCTATCCCGGGCGCGAATAGTCACTGCAGGTATCCACGGGATCACATCAATCCAACCCAGGTGCATCGACGACTATCAAACCGCTTCGAGCTGGCATGCATTCCTGGCTCAAAACTGGCGAGACTTTGTAGGTGACGAACACTGTTTGGAGGGTAGCTATGGCGAGAAAGGTTGGCATAGTCGGAGCAGGGGTCACCCCCTTCAAGGGCCGATGGATAGAAAAGACTTACTATGAGCTGGCCCAGATGGCTGCGATGAGCGCCATGCAGGATGCTGGTTTGGAGCCAAAGGATGTGGATGCAGCATTCTACGGCATTTACAACGATATCTTTCAGAGAACCTGCATCCCTGAGCACCCTCTGCAAGGCATAATAGGCCTGCAGGATAAGTTTGGCATACGCATCTCCAACGGCGGAGCTACCGGCGCCTACACGATGTCGGCTGCCCATGCCTATGTGGCAGGCGAGAGGTTCAACACTGTCCTGGTTTTGGGAGTTGAGAAGGCAACAGACTGCTTTGACTTTCTATCAATGTCAGCTACCCCGGAGGTGATCAAGACAATTGGCTGGTCAGGCGACAGTTTCTTCGAGCAGAAGATAGGCTGGTCGGCTTCAGACAGCTACGCCGAGGTGGTGCTGGCGTATATGGACGAGCATCCGGCGGATCTAAAGCCGGAGGTTACTGCCCAGATCTCAGCACTACTCAGCCAGCAGGTGAGAACCAATTCCTATGCCCAGAGGCAGTTTGATCAGGTAACCCCTGAAGAGGTGATGAACTCCAGACTCGTGGTCTACCCGTTCAAGGAACTGGAGATATGTGTCTACACCGAGGGCGCGGCTGCCTTGATTCTCGCCGAGGAGGACGCAGCCAAGGCTATTTCTAGGAACACCGGGCAGCCTGTGGTCTGGATAACGGGCGTTGGAGAAGCCAATGAGCATTCCTTCGCCGGCAAGAACCAGAAGGTGATGTCCCGAATAATCTCCGACTATCTTGCTTCTCACCGGGCCTATGACATGGCCGGAATACAAGACCCGCTGCAGGCGATTGACATCGTGGAGCTTCATGACGCCTTCGTACACCAGCTCGAGATCAGCATGGCAGAGTTTGGCTTCGTGCCTCTGGGCAGGGCTGACGACCTTGTAGAGGATGGGATCATGACGCTGGGAGGCAAGCTCTTGGTGAACCCCTGCGGTGGTCTCATCTACTGCGGCCACGCTGTTGGTGCCAGCAACATAATGTCCGCCTGGTCTGCCAGGAACGAGCTTATTAAGAGAAAGCTCCGGGCGGCTCTTGTCCATGGCACCGGTAGCACCGTTGCCCAGTACGGTGTCTGCCTGATTCTTGAACACGAATGACAACGAAGGAGGACTCAACCGTGGCGAAGAAGAAAATAATACCGTCTGAATACATACCGGATGCTGATAGCAGGACGATAAACATTGCTGGTAAAGATTACCAGGAGGTGAACGATACAATGTTCACCTTCTACCGGAGAAGCATGGGTGAGCTGTCGCCGTTCTTCCTCGCGTTGCGGGATGAGAAAAGGGTGCTGGGTTGCAAGTGTGTCAGATGTGGGCTCGTGAGGGTGCCGCCGTTTATGACCAGATGCCCTGATTGCAATTTTGCGCCAACGGAGACGGTGGAGGTGGAGCAGGTTGGTGTAATGAATAGTACCCCGCCCATCACCTATTTCGCGACATCGATGTTTCAGCACATGGCTCCCTTCGGCAGAGGCCGAGTGATCTTGAGAGGAGCCGACACCGCCCTGAGCATAAATGTTTACACCACCACGGGCATCTTGGTGCCTGGGCTGGTTAAAAAAGACACAGAGGTGAAAGTTGTTTTCAGGGACAATCGGATCGGCCAGATCACCGATATCTTCTGTGTTCCCACTTCAGAGCTAACTAGGGAAAAGGTCGCCAAGAAGGGGCTTCAAGAGTCGGAGCTCGACTGGAGCGCTGCCGTCGAACCTGAGCTTCCCTTGGCCGATGACAGGGGTGTAGCTGCCTACAAGGATGCTCTCAAGGAGCTGCAGGCCATCGCCGCGCAAATGAACGAGACGGAGCGAGCCCGCAAGGACATCGCCGGCTGGAAGCGAAGTATACAGGTTAAGACCAAGGGTGGTCAGTTCGCCATTGAAATTGACGATGGGTACATCAGGATGGAGGAGAAAACCCTGGAGGCACCTGACTTTGTGATGGTCTCTGAGGATCCCGAAGTCCTCCTCGATGGCTTAGCCTACAGGGGTGCCCTTACCGACTCTATTATCATGAGGAAGCTTTGGATCAGCAAGAATATGGAGTTCACCACCATTTTCAAGCTGGATAGGATGGCACGATCCCTGGCTAGAGCTAGGAAGGCATGACGCGAAATGCGCAACAGGGTAAGTCGAGCCCCGTGGTTGAGTGTTTTGCAATCTGCCAGTCCACGAGAACCTTGCCCAACTGATACTCATCAGCGCACCGAAAAGGAGTGGTTTTGGAGCGTCATTCTACTTGAATATGAAGGTCTTCAATTGTAAGTATATTCCATTATAATATGGCTGATAGGTCGCAATGCTTTGTCTTCGTGGCTTGACCTGGCTATGCAGCTTGAACAGCTTGCTTGCCCAATGAAGTATTTCTGAGATGAGAACACGTGAATAAGTCAAAAGTGGCGATTATAAAATGCGATACTTACGACGACGAGGACGTCCAAAGGGCTGTCGAGGCGGGGCTAGATCTTCTTGGTGGTTTGTCTTTGTTCGTAAAACCCGGTGAAAGAATAGTAATGAAACCAAACGTACTGATTGGGTCAAATCCCGAAAAGTGTGTGACCACCCATCCCGCTGTGTTCAAGGCCGTGGGGAGATTGCTTCAGGGAGCGGGAGCCAACGTATACTATGGAGATTCTCCCAGTTTTGGAAGGTCTGGATTCAACTTGAAAAGGGCTCGTTTGAAGCAGGCTGGTGATGAGCTGGGTATTGAATTGGCTGATTTCGACAAGGGAAGGGCGGTAAGCCATAACGATTCACTATTAATTAAGAGCTTTGTGATTGCCAATGGTGTATTGGACTCAGATGGACTCGTGAGTCTGCCGAAACTGAAAACTCACCCTTTAACTAGATTTACGGGGGCAGTCAAGAATCAGTTTGGATGTATTCCCGGCTTCTTGAAGAGCCAATATCACGTCAAATTACCTGATCCATATGATTTTGCTACTATGCTAGTTGATTTGAATACGCTGATTAGACCGCGTCTCTGCGTTATGGACGGCGTAATAGCCATGGAGGGCAACGGGCCCAGAAGCGGTAGGCCCAGGAAGATGAACGTTCTATTGTTCTCTAGCGATCCCCTTGCACTGGATTCAACAGCGTGCAGAATCATTGATCTTGCCCCCGAGATTGTAACGACATCGGAACCCGGCGAAAAGGCAGGGCTGGGCACATATCATTCAGAGAACATTGAGATACTTGGTGAGGAAATAGAATCGCTCGTTGCCCATGATTTCGATGTAATTCGAAGAGCACCTATGCCGCGTAGTGCCGGGCGATTGAGCACCTTTATCAAGAATCGTATATGCGAGAGGCCGACGATCGATAGGGCAAAGTGTACTAATTGTGGAACATGTGTCACGATGTGCCCGGTTGATCCCAAAGCTGTTGACTGGTATGGTGGAGACAAGTCCAAACTACCCACCCATAAGCATGACCGCTGTATACGCTGCTACTGCTGTCAGGAGACATGCCCCGAGGGAGCCATCTCTGCTGAGACGCCGCTACTGGGTAAAATCTACTCTCGCATTTGATAAATAAGTCCTTCTCGAGCGCCTTGACGTTCAAGCACAATCCAAGCTATTGTCAGTATCTCCCTTTTTGAAGCAGGATGGCATAGCCGCAACATGCCCCACACTTTTCCAGTCAGATTGCCGGATATTGAGTTGAAGGCAAGCCAAGTGAGCGCGTAGAGATAGCCGGTGCTCAAAAACCACTTGTTTTTGAAGTCCAAAGTCTAACATTATGGCTGGTACAGAAAATGGGGCAAGTACATCCCCTGGACCGATTCCTGGGAGCAGGTCAGTACGGTATGGCCCATGTTCAAAAGGGATTGACAGATTAGGCAATGTAAGGATAATCTAGCAGAGAAGCGCAAAAATGGCGATGATCAGGGGATATGCGGAAGTTGTTCCATATGTCCCATAGTAATGCTGCTGCTTCGATGATAGTTATAACTCTATGATTTAGCACAGCTATGTTATGAGCGAGCTTCTATTCGATCCTGAAACACACCGTAAGGTAGGGCGTCTCTTGGGAGAACTCCTGGCCAACTATGAAGTTGATCTCTCGAACCGACCTGTATTTCCCAAAATAGATCGAGAAGCCATGCGGGAAATACTTGATGAACCTTTGCCTGAAGAGGGAAGATCTATTGAAGAGCTTCTTCAGGAATTCAGCAATGTTATTGTGCCAAATTCTACTCACGTTGCTCATCCGCGTTTTCTTTCCTATGTTCTCCCATCACCTAATGGAATCTCAGCGTTTGCAGATGCGCTGGCAAGTGCAATCAATCAGAGCTGTAGTCTTTGGACGCTGTCACCTGCTGCAAATGCCATTGAACAAAAAGTCATTTCATGGTTTCATGAATTATTTTCGTTTCCAAAAGGAAGCGGAGGAATCATAACAAGCGGTGGGTCAATGGCAAATTTGACGGCTCTTGCGGTTGCTCGTGATAAGTACCTAGGCAATGAAGCAAGAAAGGAGGGTTTGCAGAGTGTTACATCACCGATAGTGCTTTATGTCTCAGAAGAGGTACACAGTAGTATTGACAAGGCAGCTACTATCCTTGGCCTTGGCCTGAATAATGTGCGCCACATCCCTTGTGACGATAGTTTCCGGATGCGCATTGATCTGCTCAAGGAGTCTGTTCTACGGGACCGCAGCGAGGGACTCAGTCCGTTCTGCGTTGTTGGTTCAGCTGGAACAGTAACAACTGGTGCTATTGATCCGCTCGATAAGCTAGCAGATTATTGTGAAGATGAGAACCTTTGGCTTCACATTGATGGCGCCTATGGCGCACTAGCTATTCTCAGTAGTCGGCTATTCACTCAGCTCTTACCAGCGGGCCGTGCAAATTCACTTTCGCTTGACCCTCACAAATTTCTCTTCACTTCTCTGGAAGCTGGATGCATTCTTGTTCGAGATGCTGAAGACTTGCGCTCTTCCTATAGTCATATTTCAAGCTATCTTTCGATGGTATCTGATCCGGATTTCCTGAACTATGCTGAATATGGCCCCCAACTTTCACGGAGTTTTAAAGCACTCAAAGTCTGGTGGTCATTGCGAGCCTACGGACGTAAAACTTATGCGAAGGCCATTGACGATCTGTTTAATCTTGCTTCATATATGGGGGAACGGATTCAAGTCGTACCAGAGTTGGAGCTTATGGCACCAGTTGGTTTTAATGCGGTTTGTGTTCGGTGCAGAAACCTCAACGATTCACAGAATGAGAGAGTTCTTGCTCGCCTGGTATCCGAAGGAATAGCATTCCTTGGTAGGGCTAAGGTAAAGGGTTTGTTCTGTCTCCGAGCTTGTTTCATGAATCTACGTACAACGCGTGATGATGTGGACCTTATTATTGACGAAATTGTCCGCCTCGCACGGGAGGAGCACGAAAACTGATCAGCAGCATAAGCAGTCGCTGAACACGGAAGTGGCTTCGCTGCGCTTCAGCAACGCCGGCTATCTAAGACGTTATTTGCCTCTAATACCCTCCTTTTTTCAGCTGTGGGACATTGAGCCATGCGGCGTTCTACATCTGCTACCCAAGCCGATCCCGTCAGAGCGATCGGGGACGTTGAGGGAATCCGACAAAGGCAGCTCGGCTGGACAAGTGACTAGTAGCGCCGCCCACCGTATCCTCAACCTCTATCCGTCCGCTCCCGAGCGTAATTCACTGTGATCTCCCTGCCGTCCAGCGTAGTGCTGTTCAAGCCCCGGATGGCTTCCTCGGCCTCCGAGTCAGTGGACATCTCCACGAAGCCGAAGCCCCTGGATCTATCGGAGTCCCTGTCCCTTATTACCGTAGCCGATTCCACTGTCCCAAATTTGGCAAATTCTTCCCTCAGTCGATCCTCTGTGGTATCAAACGATAGACCTCCTACGTATAGTTTGCGAGTCATCTAAGCCTCCTTTTTGGTTGCCCTCTCCAAATCCGCCTGGCTAGGCTAGTCTATCACGAGGCAGACCTCTTGGTCAAACCCTTCAAGAAACGCTCCAGCCAGTGTTCCTCTTTTGGGACACACACCGGTTCAGTTGGGGGTAGGTGGCATGGTAGAGGCCAAGTGTGAACAGAAAGGTCTGAATCAGGGACCCCGATGGGGGTCGGGGCATTGGTCATAAACGTTTCAAAAGGTCATGGTCTCAAAGGGGTGCGGCAGTCTAATTTCAATATCTGGCGCACTACGGCTTATCCGCTTCAAAAAACCCGTCAGATCCACAAAGGGTAGAGTCGGAGGCTTTAGGTGCAGGCGTACGGGAGCAGAGAAATCATCAAAATGAAACGGGACAATGATTTTCGGCCTCACAATCTCCAGCAAATTGGTGGAATATCCAAGGATTTTCTTCCATCCCGGAACGCACATGAATAGGACGTCGCAATGGTGCCCATGCAATTCCGATTCGATGAAATTAGCGCTTCCAGCATCCATGAATATCTTCCCCCCCATCTCCAGTTTAGGCATATAGACAGCGCCGTGCCGGTATTGGCTGGCCTTCAAAGGACGTTGTCCACTCGGGTCTATATCTCCCGGATAAGGTATGCGGCCAAAGAGCACCAACCCGTGCATAGATGGAATCATAGTCACTGCTGCGCCACCGGGAAGTTCGACCCGTTCACCCCCTTCGCATATGGTAACACGGCCTGGCATGTCGTGCATGGCCATGAGCTTCTCAAGGCTGAGGCTCCCCACCAGAGGGCCGTCGAACTGTCTTGAGAATTCGGGAATATCCAGCGCATGGTCAAAATGCGTGTGTCCAACGATAATCGCTGACAGTTCTCCGGGGAGCTTTTCCAGATAGCTTTCAATCGCACGGATGTTTGGTGTCAGACGCCCGAAGAAGAGTCTGAGTTTTCCCAGCCTTGAGTGATAGGGGTCGATCAGGATGGTCTGACCATTGTGCGTGAATTCAAGCCCCGCTGCTCCAGTCCAACGAACACTAACCATCCCTCTCATCCTTTTTCACATTGTGATTAGTCCGAATTCCCAGGTTAACAACTGTGGCCATACTATTACCCATGCACGTGTCTGTCAAGGAGAGTTGAAAGCGCGGGTTCACTGTGATCCCAAAGCGGAAAAGACAAGCGGTTGATCGCCTTTACATCCCTCGACCCCGATGGGGGTCGGGGCCGCTATCGTGAACAACTCACGCCTGTCCGCGGGCTCGAATCCTAGTCCATCTTCAAAGAATCAGCAAGTAGCATCGTTGCTAGGCTGGTCACAGTCCGGTCTGTCAGTACATTGATGCATGCCGGCTTGCCAGAATCAATCGCCCTGTTTATAGCCGGCACGATTTCCTCGTCTTTCTGCACCATCTCACCATAGCCGCCCAAAGCCTCAACAACCTTCTCATAGTGAACAAGCCCTAGTTCCGAACCAACCAATCGATTAGCACCATAAGACAGCTCTTGGCCATGTTTAATCATCCCCCATGCCTGGTCATTAAATACTATGCAAACGAAGGGGATTCCATGGCGCACCGCTGTGTCAAACTCCATGATGTTAAATCCAAATGATCCATCACCGCTGATTACAATCACTTTCTTATCTGGCCTTGCCAGCTTGGCACCAATGCCAAACGGTACACCTGACCCGAGACATCCAAATTGAACCCCACCTGCGCCGATTAGTGAGTTTTTCTCTTTGGCCCTGAGCCCAACAAATCCAAAATAGGAGGTATCCCCACCATCAACTATGTAGATGGCATCATCATCAGTTGCTTTCCTTATTTGCTCCACAAGCCGTGCTGGATGTATGGGCTCTGTTGACTTCTCCCGCTGAGCCACTTCATCTGCAATCAAAGGAAGATAAGTATCGCGCAATGATTTTACCCACCCACTTAGATCTCGTGGCTCTACCAGCTTGTTAAGCTCTTTAAGCGCGAGGCCTATATCGCCTACAAGACCTATATCTGAACGTCTATTCCTGTCGATTTCAGTTGGTTCAATATCTACTTGGATTAACTTTGCCTGTGGGAATGCTTCTCCTAGCATTATAGCTAAGTTGAATCGGATCCCCAGGGCAATGACTAGGTCTGCCTGCGGTAATGCAGTTACAAGAGCTGTATGTCCCCCATTCCAGAGAGACAGGGGATGAGAATCGGCAATAGCACCCCTGCCATGGTTGAGCAAAACAAAAGGCATGCCTGTCTTATTGACAAGATCCAGCAGCTCTCGATCACAATCGCTACATCCTATGCCGCTTCCTCCCATCAGAACTGGCTTTTTGGAACTGTTTATAAGAGCGGCAGCCATTTCGACATTTGCAGGATCGGGTGCAGATTTGGTGGCTATTTTCCCAGGCTTTGGGTACACTATTTCTTCTTCGTTAACCTTTATGTTTAGAATATCAGGTGGCAATTCCAGGAATACAGGTCCGGGACGAGCTGATACAGCGTACCTGAATGCTTTTGAAATATATTCAGGTATTCTCTTCGCATCGTAACACATGCCAGTCCACTTCGCTGTTGATTTAATCATTTCTGACTGATTCATATCTTGGATAGCGCCTTTCTCCCAATCCCTAACCGGAGCTGTACCACTGAGTACGACCACTGGAGCATTGTCGTAATACGCATTCACTATCCCAGATATTGCGTTTGTAAACCCAGGACCAGCAGTTACCAGGCATACACCCGGCTCAGCCCGCAGAATCGACCAGGCATGGGCCATCATCACAGCAGCTTGCTCATGACGTACATCGACCAGCCTTATTCCATATTCCAGAAATCCATCTAGAATCCTGTCAATGTGACCTCCCACGAGACCAAATACGGTAGTTATTCCTTCAGCCTCCCTTAGATACTTCGCGACTAGGTGACCGCCATAGATTTCACCCATTATATTCACCTCCAACCTTGATTTCTTATCTAATAGAAAATACTCTCATGAGACAAAAAAGTAAATAAATACTAATTAGAGTTACGAACCTAACAAGCTTTCAGCCTCTTTAATTCCTTCGTAATATCTAGGAAGACCCATAAGAGATTGACCGCCGTCCACGTAAATGATTTGACCTGTAATCCAATCAGCATACTCTGACGCAAGAAACAGTGCCACCTTTGCAATGTCCTCAGGATAGCCAAATCTACCCATAGGTGTTCGGTCTAAGAAAGCCTCTTTCAATCCCGGGAGACTTAAAAACGCCTCTGTTAAGGGAGTGATGGTGCTGCCAGGACTGATTGCATTAACATTGATCCCTTTAGGCCCGAGTTCCAACGCAGCAGCGCGTGTAAACATCAGTAACCCACCTTTCGAGGCACAGTAATGGGCAATACCAGTAGTTGGTATCATAGAATTGATAGAAGCTATATTAATGATCTTTCCTTGTGTGCCCCTCTGAAGCATAGCTTTTACCACTTCCTTGGTACAAAGATAAGCGCCTCTGAGGTTTACGTTGATAACAGCATCCCATTCCTCCGTAGGCATATCCCAGACATAATTCATTCCACTGATGCCTGCATTGTTCACTAATATGTCGATTGTATTGAATCTCTGGAGGGCCACATTAATCATCTTTTTAACATCTTCTTCAACGGATATATCTGCGAAGATTCCGTGGATTCTATCGCCATAGGAAGCCTGTAAATTATCAGTCGTTATCTTTAACTCATATTCGTTATTGTCACAAATGACTATTCTTGCCTCTGCATCGAGGAAGGTCTTTGCTATACTCAACCCTATTCCTCTAGCACCCCCTGTAATTAGCGCGACTTTATGTTTGATCTTTATGCTCATTCTACCTCCTCCCTTGCCCTCAAAGAGGCCTTTCCCTGACATTATGCGAGTTACTTTTTATAACGTCAATAGAATAGGGATAGCTGGGTTGCTGAAGCTTTACAAGCTCTGGCAAAGGCATAGTAATATTCTTCTAGTCGTCCTAGGAGCGACTTGAGCTTTAGGGGGTAGCTGTTAACAAGATTTCGGGAAAGTGCGACCTCGATGGGGGTCGAGGGATGCGATACCCAGGTTATTTGTGGGAGTAGGCATTGCTGGCGTCCGAACGCATTTGGGGAGAGCCTACGAAAGGGCGGAACACCTTAACCTTGCCTCAGCTTGCTGAAGAGCACGGTCTATCCTACGAGACCATTTCTAGCTTGCTCCCACCACCCTTATCGGCAGTTCTCACAGCGGCAACCGCCTACCAAGCGGCGGAAGTCTATATCCGTGCTCCACGCAGAGTCCTTGTAGTAGTAATGATGCATGACTTTGTACGTCCCTGTGCTCTCCATAAGCTGGTGTAATGTGCGTCCCACGGCGAGGAAATAGTCTGTGGATGGAGGCACCCGGTCGCTCCAAGGAGAGCCAACCTCTGTCTGCCATTGGCTCGTGGTGGGTATGATGTCTCTCTCCAGAAGCCACTCAAAGCATCTCGTCCATGAGGCTATCCCATCCTCCTCCCTCTTGAACCCGCTGGAGGCTGCCATCTCGGGTCCCACAACAAATACACTACCTACATTGCCTTTTCCAAAGACCTCCAGGCATTTTGTGAGGGACTCGATCCAGTAATTCCTGCCAACATATTTGTGCTTCCCGGGTAGGATCTCTGGCCACAACGACTCTTCCCAGCAATCCATGTTTGGGGCAATGCTATCCATGCCAGCCTTCCGCAGCTCTTGTAGTAAGGGTATGTTTGGCGGAGCGGTCACGCACGCATCAAACCAGGTGGGCTCGCCCATCTCCTTCCGTACTGTGTCAAGGGCGCGAAAGATGGCGACGTACTTCTCCATCTCCTTGGTCGTGTTGTGCAGGCTCCCGCCCGTCATGGAAACCTCCTTGATAGAGCCCACCTCCTCCTGAGCAGCCCTGTAGGTTTCGGCGGCATCCTCGGGTTTGATGGACATTGTGTAGTCGAACCCGCGATCCTTAAACTGCTCAACCTCTGAATCAAGGCAACAGTATACGCACTGATCGCCGGTCTTGGTGTACTCGCAGTAACGCAGTGCACAACCGAGTAGCCCCAGTCGGGACCAGGACATGAAAACAGAGGTCATGAGTGTGCCGCTGGACGTGGTTTTATAGAGCCATTCCGTTGCAGGCTCGAAACTCACCTCCTCAATTAGCTCGCCATCCCTTTCTAGGAACAGACGTCCGTCTTCCTGCCGTGTGATCTCATAGGGGCTATCCTGATCGAAACGGATGACAACCGGGGTTCCATCTAGCATGTCGAACTTCCAGGGTGTAGCAATAATCTGTCCCTTCTCTATGTCCTTGAGGTCTGGGTTCCACAGGTGGTCTGGGTTCCAGATCAGGAAATGCGGGAAACTCTGCTGACCGAGTTCATATAGAAGTGGCGTGAAACGAGTGCCGTTGCGAAGAACATCTGTCTTGATAACGATGCTGCGGGGAATGTCCGGGAACCGTTGACATAGTCCATCAATGAACTCGCAGCCTTTCTTGGCCTCGTTACGTTGTTGATCAGTGCCTCTTTCAACTTTCATGATAAGCGCTCCTCCCTTCTGTCCCTATCATCCAGATCCGTGACATTTCATCTGCTCTATGTGGTACTTGTTCTTGAGGGCTCGACATTAACATATAGTGCACGTCTTGTCTAGTCTAATTAAGAAGTATCAGCGATTCCGATGCGGTTCGAGGCCGCGATATTGAGCGTGACAACTGCGAGTCGCTGTTTATCGGCGTAGGCAGAGAGGCAGGCCTCTTGGTCAAAGCCTCCAAAAAAGTGGCGAGCCGGCGTTCCTCTTTTGGGACACATGCCGGGTCGGTCGGGGGTGGTGGCAGGAATCTGGGCTGAATGTCCACGAGGCATTCCGGCTTCAGCTGTGGACGCTCTTGAAGGACTCGGTGTTGAAGTGCAGCGGATCTACACACAGAAGGTTGCAAGTTGGAGTCCTGCGTCGCCCACCATCTTGAAGCTAGAATCGGGCCCTGAGAGAAGTATGATGGCCTCATTTTAATGTTTCACTAATCTGGTAATCCACCTAGTGACATGGGGTAGCATGAAATGGTACAATATCTACGGAAGCAGACCTGATAGGCGCACGGGATCGAAGCTAATGGCACGGTGAGCATAATTAACCCCCCGGAACCTTCAGGGTGCTCTTCTTTTATGGTTGTGCCAAGAGTTTGCTTGACAGACCCCCATGGCTGGTGGGCATTCACCCAACGTACGTAAACCCAGAAACATCTATCCACAGTGAACGACAGCCTCAAAGAGAGGAATGGCAGAATTAAAGACGAGATAGGAAGTTGTTAACATGAGCTATCCTCAAATGGTATACCTTGTGCAGAAACTCTACCGGAGAACTGGCGATGGTGGCGTGGAATGGGAAGAGACAGAGATCGAAGGCGTTTTTCAAACTGCCTTTCCGGAGTATACCATCCGTCTGTCGACGGAGACACCGGACGGGCACGTACGAGCAAGCGAAGATTACGTGCTCACTATTTTCAACTCTCGTGGGCTGAAGATTGAAGAGGTATCAGACGTGGACTTAGCCGAAGACCTAGTGGAATCATATGAAGTCATGAAACACCTATATGGAGCCGCAAGACGAAAAGCAATGGGCGTGGAGCAAGCCCTAGATTCGCTTCTGTCCGCTCTGGGGCAAGAAGACATATCTTCCTAGAGGACCGTACACCAACACCTACGCCGACACCAATCTTGACACTGCCAGCTTTGCTGAGAAGCAGGACTTGATCGCCAAGCTGGGCATCAAGGTTTATCCGTCGGACGACGGCAAGGTTGTGCGTATTGTCTGCAATGTACATCCCTTCACTGGCACCTCCAGACTTTCCCCTCAGATAATCAGCATGGCATCGCCGAAGCTATAGAAGCGGTAGCCAAGCCTGATTGCCTCTTGGTAAGCCTGAAGAATGCGCTCCCTGCCCGCGAATGCGGACACCAGCATCAGCAGGGTGGAGCGGGGCAGGTGGAAGTTAGTGATTAGGGCATCGACCACCTGAAAGCGGTGGCCGGGCACGATAAAGAGGTCTGTCCAGCCAGCGAAAGGTTCTATCCCTCCCTCGTTTGCCCCGGCTACATGCTCGAGCAACCTGACGGTGCTGGTGCCCACGCAGATGACACGCCTGCCCTCTGCTCTGGCCCGGTTGATCTCATCCGCTACCTGCCGGGTAATCCCGCCGTACTCCCGGTGTATGACGTGCTCCAGCGGGTTATCCACCCGCACTGGTCTGAAGGAATCCAACGCCAGATGCAGGGTGACAAAGACAAAGCTAACCCCACTTTCCCGCAGACGGCTCATGAGTTCAAGGGTGAAGTGAAGCCCCGCCGTGGGGGCAGCCACGCTGCCCTTCTCCTGGGCATAGACTGTCTGGTACCTTTCAGAATCGGCCAGCGGCAGACGGATATAGGGCGGCAGAGGCACAGCCCCTAATCTCTCCAGCGTCTCCTCGTCAGAGAAGCTGACGACAGCGGTGCCGCTCCCCGTCTTTGCCATCACCTCCGCCTGAATAACGGGCCCAGTACCTACTCCAATCCTCGCCCCCGCTTTGAGCCTACGTCCCGGCCTGACCAGCGTCTCCCAAACGCCTCGATCTAGACGCCTCAGAAGAAGAAGCTCTACTTTCGTCCCACTGCCAACCTTGCTTCCCAAGAGCCGCGCCGGGATCACACGGCTGTCGTTGCACACCACGACATCACCAGGCTGAAGGTAATCGCCCAACTCATAGAAATGGCGATGCGCTACTGCTCCATCCCAGCGAGAGAGAACCATGAGCCGGGAGTGATCGCGAGGCTCGGCCGCAGTCTGGGCAATGAACTCTGGCGGCAGATGGTAATCGAAATCACCCGTTTTCATCATGTTAAAGATTATAAGCAAATCGGCTCACCGCTGTCGAGCAAATGAGAAAATTGCCAAACCCGAAGCACGAAATCCCCTTCGGGGCTGAGCAAGCGTAGCGTTGCCACCGGAGAATCCTTCGTCGTGACAGGAGTCACGACGCTACCGGCAAGCGTTCAGCCGTCAGCTATCAGTTTTCAGGGCATTGTGCTATCTGATCGCTGAATGTTGTTAATCGAGGGAGAGGGATTCCATGCAAACGCGAGGCTTGCTTTTGCTTCCGAATCTTGTTATATTTAGTGCCTGCGGAGAAATGAATCAGATAGAACTGTCAGCCGCCAGCCGGGACATACTGGGCAAGAAGGTCAGGTTTCTGCGACGCCGAGGGCTCATGCCTGCTAACCTCTATGGGCACAATGTTAAATCCACTGCCCTCCAGATCGAGACCTCCCAACTCAAACATGCCCTGGCCCAGGCTGGTAAGAGCAGCCTCATCGCGCTGAAGCTTGACGGCACAAAACATCCCAAGATGGTCGTCGTTCGGGACGTCCAGCGGGAACCCCTGAGTGGCGAGCTTCTCCACGTCGGCCTCTACCAGGTGAAGATGGAGGAGAAGATAAAGGTCGAAGTACCGCTGTTGTTCGTCGGCGAGGCACCGGCCATAAAAGATCGGGGGGGGATACTGGTGCAAAATATGAGTTCCCTTGAGGTTGAATGCCTGCCCACCGATATGCCTCACAATATCAAAGTGGACCTATCGGTGTTGGAGGAGATCGACCAGGCAGTGCATGTAAAAGACCTCCGTGCCGACGAGGGTATCGCCATCTTGGCCGATCCAGACCAAGCGATCATACAGATCGCCCGCAGTCGCGTCGAGGTTGAAATAGCCGAGGAAGTTGCGGCGGCAGAAGCTTTTGCCGAGGCCGAAGTCGCGGCGGAGGTCGAGGAGGAGAAGGTAGAAGCGCCCGAGCCTACGGAAGAGGCTGCAGAGTAATAGAGGCTAACAGTTCAGGACTCCGTTTCGCTGCCCAGCACGTCTCTTACAAAACCCCTCTGTCCACGCAAGAACTCAGCCGCAGGCATAGCGCGTTTTCCCTCGAGTTGAACGCTTAACAGCCCCAGAATACCATCGCCAGTCTCAACCCCGACCGCAGCAGGTTGCCCGGATGCTAAAGCTATCACCCGCCCCGGCACCATACCCCCTTTCTTATGTAAAGCAACAGCTCCATGTATCCTGAGCAACCTCCCCTGCCACCGAGTATAGCACCCTGGCCAGGGATAGAAAGCACGCACTCGGCGCCAGATCTCGTTGGCTGACAATCGCCAGTCAATCGCGCCGTCTTCCTTGGTGATAGGAGTAGTATAACTGGCCCTGCTCTCATCTTGAGGCTGCGGCGTCAGACACCGGTCGAACCATAGAGGCAGCGTTTCCGCCAGCAGCCGGGCGCCAGCCCGGGCCAGCTTGATGGTGAGAGACGCAGTGGTATCCTCAGGCACGATCTCAACCACGAACTGTGAGAGTATTGGCCCGGTGTCCATTCCAGCGTCCATCAGCATGATGGTAACCCCTGTGTCCTTGTCGCCAGCGAGGATGGCAGCGGGTATGGGAGAGGCGCCGCGATAGGCGGGGAGGAGGGAGGGGTGGATATTGAGGCAGCGGAAACCTGGAATATCGAGAACGCTCTGGGGCAGGATCTGACCAAAAGCAGCGACGACAATCACATCCGGCTTGAGAGCAGCAAGTCGCTCCCCCTCAGCAGGGTCTCGCAATGTTGCAGGCTGTAGCACCTCTAATCCATGCTCCAGCGCTGCCCTCTTCACAGGGGACGGAGCCAGAACCCGCCCTCTACCCTCCGGCTTGTCCGGCTGGGTATAGACAGCAACCACCTCATGCTCACTCTGGACGAGCTGCTCCAGAGCGGGTACACTGAACTCGGGTGTCCCCATAAATACAACGCGCATGCTTACCCTTTCACCCACCTGATATTCTATCACAAGCGTTGATTGTATTGACAAACTGCAGGCCCAAGTTTAGGATTTGTTTGACTTCGGATGGCTCAAAAGCAGAAAGGAAAATGACTCATGGAAGAGGTGAGAAAATGCGAGTACTGGGCGCTTTTCTGGTAGTATGTAGTTCCCTGGTTGCGGTAGGCTACTTGCTCTACTGGATCTTCACTGCCGTTGCAGAATCTATTCCCCTGCCGCTCAAGATCGCCAGTGGTGCTGCCGCGATGGGTTTCTTCCTGTTGCTCATATCCATAGGCAGGGAACGCTACAAAGCTTCCAAGGAGGAGGAATTCAAGGAGGTAGAGAGATGATCGTGGTGACAACGGACAGGATAGAAGGGAAACAGGTCGTCAAGACATTGGGCCTGGTAAGAGGAAGTACCATCAGAGCCCGACATCTCGGACGTGACGTCATGGCCCAGTTGAGAAACATCGTCGGCGGCGAGATCACGGATTACACCAAGATGCTCGCCGAATCCAGGGAGCAATCCCTCCAGAGGATGATAGAACAGGCTGAGGGCATGGGGGCCAACGCCATAATAAGCACAAGGTTCGTGACCTCGATGGTGATGGCTGGCGCCGCCGAGCTACTCGCCTACGGGACGGCAGTGGTGGTGGAATGACCACATGAGTAGGGTAGTCCAGAGATAGCTGGAGATCTTCCCCTGAGGCAACATTATAAGCTTCAACTAATGATTATGCCGATAGCCATCAGCAGAGGGAGCAGAAGCGTGAGCAACACGTTGCGCCCCATGACTGGTATCAGGTTTTCTATCTGATCGTAGTACTTGCGAGCCCCTTTTGCCGCCATCAGGCCAAGCGGCAGGGTCAACAACCCAAAGAGGGCCATGTAAGGTAAGACCCCGACCAGCACGGAGATGACCAGAGCCACATACGCAGCCAGGAGCAGCAAGGCATAGACGTCAGAGCTTCCCTTTCTCCCGACAACTATTGGCAGATGCCGCCGAGCTCCTGAGGCATCGGCCTCGACATCAGGGAACTGGTTCAGCAAAAGCAGGTTGCTAACAAGGAAAAACGGCACAATGGAAGCCAAGCCAGCTGCTAAACTGTAAGTGCCCGTCAGGGCGAAATATGTGCCCATGACCATCAGCGGTCCAAAGCCGAGTCCCGGAGCTATCACGCAAAGCAGCGGTGACCTGGTAATGTGTGTGGTATAAAAGTAGACAATAACAAGGCCCATAACCCCCAACGGAATGATGACAGCACCATGGACGTACCAGAAGTATCCCCCAATGGCAATCATCGCGGCAATGCATGCTAGACCAAAGATATAAACGCTCCGAGGGTTGAGAAGTCCCTCTACCAGCACGCCGCTGCCGCCGCTGAAGGGCGTCCTCACTGTCTTGAAGTCCACTCCGCTTTGATAGTCAAAGTACTCGTTGAGCACGTTGACCGCTATATGGGCCAATAGAGCTCCCACAAAAGCCAGGGTTAGATAGGAGGCGTTTATGGGATATGATTCATAAACCACTACGGACACTCCAACAAGCACCGATATAGGTGTCAACACCAGAAAGGGAAGACGTATCTGCATAAGCCATATTTTCAAGGTCCCCACTGCAGTCTACCTCCCTTAGCCAGAAGTCTGGTATATCAGTGACAGGCTATTTGAACCTGACGCTGAGTATAGAAAGTATGATGAAGACTATAACGAGAATAATGGTGAAGCGGAACAGTGTCCTCTCGATGCCACGCCTGGTTCTGAACGCTGATTCACCTGACCCGCCAAATATGCCGCCCCACCCCCCTCCCCGCACCTGAGCCAGGATAACAACGACCACCATCAGAGCTATGATAATCTGAGCAACATTAAGTAGTGACATATTACTGCGCTATACCCGCTGGCCCTCCCCTAATTTACTCTTGAGCAGTCCGTTCACCACCTGTGGATTGGCCTGTCCCTTGGTTGCCTTCATCACCTGTCCCACCATAAACTTCAGGGC
This sequence comes from Dehalococcoidia bacterium, assembly GCA_030619685.1. Next base: position 65,109 of record JAUXAX010000003.1, on the reverse strand, counting down.
CTGCTCCTTGCCCTGCTTGTAATCGGCTACTGCATGGGCATTCTCCAGCAGTACTCGATCCACTATCGCCTCAAGCTCAGGAGCGGCGCTGATCTGAGTCAGTCCCTTTTCCTTCACGATCTCGGGAGCCCGCTTGCCGCTATGGAACATCTCCTCGAAGACCGTCTTCGCCATCTTGGTGCTCAGCGTCCCCTTTTCGATGAGGTCAAACATCTCGACGAGATGTTGCGGCTCGACCTTACAGTCGGTGATCTCGGTGCCTGTGACATTGAACAGCCTGGCGAACTCTCCCAACAGCCAGTTAGCAACCGTCTTGGCATTCCTCTTTAAGTCTGAATCTTCGGCGAAAAACGTAAGGCAGCCTTCAAAGTAGTCAGCCTGCGCCCTGGAAGCGGTAAGCAAGTTGGCATCGTACCGGGACAGGCCGTATTGGGACACAAATCTATCCCGCCTGGCATCGGGGAGTTCAGGTAGGCGTGACCTTATCTCCTCGACCAATTCCCGGCTCACGACCAGCGGCGGCAGGTCGGGTTCCGGGAAATAGCGATAATCATGGGCATACTCCTTACTCCTCTGGGATACGGTGACACCCTTATCCTCCACCCAACCCCTGGTCTCTTGCACCAGTCGCCCGCCCTCCTCAACTATCTTACGCTGCCGCCCCACCTCGTACTCCAGAGCGCGGTAGACCGCCTTGAAGCTGTTCATATTCTTGACTTCGACCTTGGCCTGAAACTTATCGCTGCCAGCGCGGCGAATGCTGATGTTGGCATCGCAGCGAAAGCTGCCCTCCTCCATGTTCCCCGTGGACACCCCGAGGTACTGAAGAATGCTGCGCAGCTTTATCAGGTACTGCCGTGCTTCCTCCGGCGAGCGCAGGTCAGGCTCGCTCACGATCTCCATCAGGGGCACGCCGGAGCGATTGACATCAACCAGGCTGTAGGGTTCACCACTGGGGTCGGTGCGGTGCCAGAGCTTAGCCACGTCCTCCTCCTGGTGAACCCTGGTGATCCCGACTCGCTTGCTCTCGCCATCTACCTCAATAGTAAGCCAGCCACTACGGGAGAGCGGGCTGTCGTATTGAGATATCTGATAGCCCTTCATCAGGTCCGGGTAGGGATAGTTCTTGCGGTCGAACCTGGTGGACTCAGAGATAGTGCAGTTCAGCGCCAGGGCGGTCATGATCGCATAGTCAATTGCCTGGCGGTTGATAGTGGGCAATACGCCGGGCATGCCCAGACACACGGGACAGACATGTGTATTGGGGGGGGCACTCGCATAATCAGCGCTGCAACTACAGAACATCTTGCTCTTGGTCAGGAGCTGGGCATGCACCTCCAGCCCGATGATAGTTTCGTACTCCATCTGCCTATTACCTAGCGCACTTCTTGGTAGTATATCAGCGTCAGCCAGTAGTGGCAAGGGGGGCGAGTGCTCCTGATTCTGCGGCGTAGGCTTCCCAGTGAGATTTGAGTGGGTGGAGTGAAACGCAAGCCACTGCCCTCAATGTAAGGGGTAATGGTGGGTTTCGCTGTGCTACACCCACCCTACGAACCTGACCAGGACTAGCGTCAGCTACGAGATGCGTCAACGAAATAGCATCCCTTTATCCATAGACTGCCCACGCAGTCTATGGTATATTCTGAGGAAAATAGCAAGGAGCATAGGAAACTCACGAAGGGGTTTCCTCGTTGGTGGTAGCCATGGATATGCCGTCTGCTCGGGCAAGGCTGATGCGGCAACTGGCTCACGAGATCGGGGACGAGAAGGTGCTCGAGGTAATAGGCCGTGTTCCCCGCGAGCTGTTCGTGCCCCCCTCAAGCCAGCATCTGGCCTACGAGAATATACCCCTGCCCATCGACATGGGACAGACGATCTCCCAGCCGTTAATCGTTGGCGTTATGACCGAGGCACTGGACCTCAAAGACACCGAGAAGGTGCTGGAGGTCGGGACCGGCAGCGGCTACCAGGCAGCCATCCTCGCTGAGCTAGCGCGGTGGGTAGTCTCTGTGGAACGGCATGAGAAACTGGCCGAAGGGGCAAGGGATGTTCTGGCCCTGTTGGGAATCAAAAACGTGGAGGTCCATCTCACTGAGGAGACCCTGGGCTGGCGGGGGGAAGCACCTTACGATGCCATAATAGTCACCGCCGGTGCGCCCAATGTGCCCCAAGAACTGCTGGACCAACTGGACGTAGGAGGTCGCCTGGTAGTCCCCGTCGGCTCACCATTTGAGCAGGACCTGATAAAAGTGGTCAAGCGCAAGAGCGGGTTGGTGAGCACCAACCTGGGCCCCTGCCGCTTTGTCCCTCTCATCGGGGAAGGCGGCTGGCAAAGGGAGTAGCCAAACCGCCCATCACCTAGCCATATCCTTGCTACATACGAGGGAGATTCTAAATACCAATTCCGTTCGGCTGAGCTCACGACGAAGCCTAAGCACCAAACAAATTCAAATTTCAGCGTACCGCTAACAGCATTCAGCAATCAGATAGCATAATGCCCGGAAGCGTCGTGACTCCTGTCGCGACGAAGGATTCGTTGCCACAGGAGTGGCAACGCCACGCTTGCTGATAGTGGTTCGGATTTGGTGCTTAAGTACGGTTCATGCGCAACTATTCAGTGCGTTTTTATGTGGTCCCGCTGCTCCCTGCTTCCATACCACTTTTTTGGCTGTCAAGCCTTACATTTCGTTGACTGAGGTGATACAATAGTTGTGTAGAGCTGAGGATAATAAGAGGATAAGAGGAACAGGCACCTTCACCTTGAACATGACATCGATTGTCCTTGCCGGTGGCCGCAGCTCTCGCTTGGGTAAGGAAAAGCACACAGAGATGGTTGCCGGGAAGAGCCTGATGGAACGAACCATCGGTCATGTGAGCCTACTCAGCTCTGAAATCCTGATTGTGATTTCAAAAAGACAATCGAAGTCATCTTTCTCCTCATATGCCGAAGCTAAGACAGTGGTCGACCTTTACCCGGGAAAAGGCTCCCTGGGAGGCATCTATACTGGCCTGGTGTACTCGACTAGCTTTCAAAACCTGGCAGTGGCCTGCGACATGCCCTTTCTCAACCTGGACCTGTTGCGTTACATGATCGAGCTATCCCCTGATTTCGATGTCGTCATACCCAGAATAGGTGACTTTAAGGAGCCGCTTCATGCACTCTACACCAAGGACTGCCTGCCCCTAATGGAAAGGCTGATTAAGGAAGGGAATCTCAAGATCACAGACCTCCTCGATTCACTGAGAGTAAGGTATGTCGACGAAAACGAGATAGATAGACTCGACCCCGAGCATTTGAGCTTTTTCAATGTCAATACGCACGCCGATTTGGAGAGGGCACGGAGTCTGGCATCGCAAGAAAATACCCAAGGAACTGTGCTGGGCACGGGCATTAAGAATGATTAGGAAGCAGCGGGAATGAACCGATGGTTCAAACTGGGACTCGCTTCAGCTGTGGTAGCGCCTTTGGTTGTCGTGGGCATCTCAAGCTACCTATTTCACTCACTTACCAAAGCAAAGCGGGTAAGGATTGAGGACAACCCGTCCAACCTGGGATTGAAGTACGAGGAGGTCTCGTTTCCCGCAGCGGGCGATGGGCTGATGCTGCGCGGCTGGTATATTAAGGCAAAAAAGAGCGACCCCTGCATTATCATGGCTCACGGCGGTGAATATCACCGCGCCGATCCCACAATCGGGATGCTGGAAATCGCCAAAGGATTGGTAGGACACGGCTACAATGTCCTCACGTTCGACCTGCGCGGTCATGGGGAATCGGGAGAGGGCAGAATGTCAGCAGGTTATTACGAGAGAAGAGATGTACAAGGCGCCATTGCCTACGCTAAGGGACGAGGCATCCCACCCCAACATATCGGGCTCCTTGGCTTCTCGCTGGGCGCAGCCGCTTCGCTGCTGGCAGCTGCCGAAGATAAAGAGCTTGCAACAGTGGTGACCGATAGTTGTTGGGCTGATCCAATGGACCTAATACAAAGACAGATGGTCAGGCGTCGCCATATGCCTGGATTCCTTATTCCTATCTTACTCAGCATAGCTAAAGCAGCCTATAGAGTCGACTTTGATGAGGTCAAACCGCTCACAACGGTAAGTAAGATCGCTCCCCGCCCGATCTTCTTCATCCACGGTGAGTTCGATGATACGGTTCCAGTTGAGAGTGCACTGAGGTTATACCACTCCAACGAAAACCCCGGGAACAAACTCTGGGTAGTGCCCGAGGCAAGGCATGTAAGCTCCTACAGAGCCCGACCTGAGGAATATATCGCCAGGGTCGCTGCTTTCTTTGACCAGGCATTGAAATAGTCAACCACTAGATGACACCGAGGAAGGCTAAGAGATGATCTCTGTTGAGGAAGCTCTGGAGAAAGTGCTGAGCTACTTTGATGTGCTCGAAGCAGAAGATGAGTTGATCCTTGAGAGCCTGGGGCGGGTTTTGGCAGAGGATATACACTCCACTATCGACATCCCTCCGATGGACAATTCAGCTATGGACGGCTATGCAGTGCAGGCTCAGAGCACCGTGGGAGCTACCCGTTCCTCCCCTAGGATTCTTCGCGTCATCGGGGAGGTAGCTGCAGGGTATCTGACGAAAGAGGAGGTTGAATCCGGCACCGCCATCCGAATCATGACCGGCGCCCCCATACCCAAAGGTGCCGACGCCGTGGTCCGGTTTGAGGATACCGATGAAGAGATACGTAAGGCACAGAATCAACCTCTGACGGAGATCGGGGTTCTGCGCGGGGTAGAAGAGGGGCTGAACATAAGACTAGCGGGGGAAGATATCTCCAGCGGCAGCCTGGTTGTGAAGAAAGGAACATTACTTCGCTCTCAAGAGATAGGCGTTCTCGCCTCGCTGGGGCGTGAGGTAGTTCCCGTTATTCGGCGTCCTCTAGTGGCGATTCTGGCAACAGGGGATGAGCTTGTGGACGTAGGCAAGCCCCTGCCACTGGGCAAGATCTATAGTAGCAACACCTATAGCCTCGCCGCCCAGGTTACCCGCTACGGCGGCACGCCTAAGATACTGGGCATCGCCCGTGACAACGTCCAGGCGCTGGAGGACAAGATAAAACAAGCCCGAGATGCTGACCTGCTCATCACCTCGGCAGGGGTATCTGTAGGGGATTACGACATAGTCAAGGATGTCCTGGCCAAGCAGGGAGAGGTGACATTCTGGACAGTACGCATGAAGCCAGGCAAGCCACTAGCCTTCGGGGTACTGCGACTGGGTAAGAGCATGATCCCCCACCTGGGGCTCCCCGGGAATCCGGTAAGCTCTATGATCGCCTTTGAGCAGTTCGCCCGACCAGCCATCCTCAAGATGCTGGGAAGAAAGAATCTTGACAAGCCTACTATCCATGCCAAGAGCGAAAGCCAGGTGAAGAATACGGATGGTCGCCGCATTTTCGCCCGGGTGAGGGTGCGCAAGCAAGATGGCCAATACTTCGCCCGCCTCGTGGGGCCTCAGGGCTCGGGGGTCCTCACCTCTATGGTACAAGCCAACGGGCTCATGATTGTTCCCGAAGATGTGGCTGAGGTCGATGTGGGCGACGATGTCCTGGTGCAGATGCTGGATTGGAACGAGGAGATATAATCAAAGAAACAAGCAGGAGAGCCAAAGATGGTTCCTATTGTGTGTGTTGTTGGTGTAAAGGGGGTCGGGAAGACCCTTGTTATGGAGAGGTTGGTGGCTGAGCTCAAGAATCGAGGCTACCGGGTAGCCACTGTCAAGCACAGCGCCCATGGCTTCGACCTGGATCAGCCGGGAAAAGACTCCTGGCTACACGCCCAGGCAGGAAGCGATGCCGTTGTTATCAGCTCACCCCAGAAGTTTGCCCTGATCAGGAAGGTAGACCATGATTCTTCCCTGGCTGAGCTATCCCGATTCATCGGCTCGGATTTCGATATCATCCTCGCCGAGGGATTCAAGCAGGACAAAGCAGTCAAGATCGAGGTTCACCGCAAGGAACTGGCAACAGACCTGATGTGCGAGCGGGAGGAGCTTCTCGCCGTTGTTACCGACGAACAACTGGAGTGGAATATACCTCAATATGCCCCGGATGATGCCCCGGGGCTGGTTGATCTAATCGAGAAGAGGTACCTCAACAAGGAGGAGAAAGAGGTGGTTTCCCTCTTTGTCAACGGGGAGCCGGTTCCGCTCAACGACTTTGTCCAACGTTTGTTCAGCAACACACTGTTTGGCATGATCTCATCGCTGAAAAGAATCCCACAGGCCATAAGCATTGACTTATCGGTCAGAAGGAAAGCCAGAGAATGATCTTCGAGGCAGCCGATTTCGTTTTCGAACCACCGCGGGAGATAGCATTCGCCCGTCGCGTTCTGATCAAGCCCAGTGCCTGCTGCTCCCGGCCTCACCCGGTAACCACCAGCAGTGAGACTCTGGGGGCGGTTATCGCCGGCATCAAGAGGGTCAGCGGTGCTGACATCCTGCTCCTCGAGAGAAGCTCAGGGCCTGAAACGATGCATTCGATTTACAGAGAGCTGGGCTATGATTTCCCCTATACGATGCTGCTCGATGTCGACCAATGCGTCCCTGTGGCAGTAGAAAACCCTCTCCCCAGACCCCGCGCCATCTCCACATTCTGGGTGCCCAATGTAATATTGTCCTGCGATTTTCTGATAACCGTTGCCCCGTTCAAGGTAGTAGCGGGTAACGGTTATTTTAGCATTAAGAACCTTCTGGGGTTGCTCCCCGCTGCCAGGTATCAGCACGAGCTAAAGGCCATAAACGGGTTCGAGCGGCACACGCATATCGACAATATTACCACCGATCTCTACTTCACCCTGCCCTTCGACCTGGGGATAGTCGACGGTCGCAAGAAGCTGACCAGCGCCGATGATCCTCTCCAGGGAGAGATCGAGGACTGCGGCAAGGTCTTTGTCGGCCCGCCCTATGAGGTGGACTACGAGGCTTGTCAGGCCGCGGGAGTGGTGACAGAATATCTTCGCCTGATCGAAGAAGCCAAAGCTGAAAAGGGGAGGTCACTTAATGACAATGGAGAACGATACGGACAACGGCGAGGCACAGTGTAGCTATTTTATAGATATGAACTGGTATCAGGAGCAGGAGCGTTCCTTCACACTACTCGCCACAAGCCGCTTGTGCCCCTCGTCTCTGAAGAGGAAAATACCAAAGTCAGAAACTGCTCTATTGAACACCTTAAGGCAGTGCTGCTCCAAATGGGAAGGATTTGTCACTCCCAGCATGCCCTTGCTAGAGATGATCTTTCGCCTCCTTCTCGCTAACGGCAACGAGCCTCTCGCCCTGGAGCAGATACAAGAAGAACTGCAGCAGCGGTTGAGTGACACCAGCGGCCCCAGAGACCTCTCTATACCCAAGCTGAAACGCATTATCGAAGAGGATCGCTACTACGGATTGCGGCCTGCTGCTCCGGCTGATGTGGAGGAGACTAATACCTCACCCCAAAATCATCAAAGTGCCCACGGTACGGCGACCACTTCACATCCACCCACTTCACTGCAGCCCGGGGAGGGCCAATATTGAGGCGACCAAGCAACTCTTCAAGGTTTTCCGTTTCGCCTTCCGCAAACACCTCAAGCACTCTCCCGTTCGATAGATTCTTTACGTAGCCTTTTACTCCTAGTGCTCTGGCATATCTGAGAACAAAGAATCGGAAATCGACTCCCTGAACCCGACCATGTACGGTAGCTAAAACGGCTGCAAGCTCCGACACTCCACAACCTCCGCAGGCATCTTACAAGACCCTGAGTAACCTGGCAAACGGGCGAGACTCGATGCGGTCCAGACGGTGCAGGCCACACTCTTGGGCAACTCTCACCGCCTCGGCGAACTCCTCGCCAGAAACAGGACGTGCGAGTTCGGAGACATCAAAGGCTTTGTAGCAGGGATGATACTGGGCCATCACATTAAGATAGGTATTGGTCGAGATCTTCTGACTCAGAAAGTGGCAAACCCCAGCGGTCCCCGCAAACCTGTGGGGCAAGACGAGATGGCGCACCAGCAGACCACGGCTGGCAACACCATGACCATCTACCTCTAGGTCCCCCACCTGGCGATGCATCTCCTTCACCGCCGCCCGATTCATCACAGGGTAGCCCTTTACTCCAGAGAAGCGCTGAGCTGTTTTCTCATCAGAGTACTTCATGTCGGGCATATAGATATCGACCACTCCATCGAGAAGCTTAAGGGTCTCCACAGAGTCGTAGCCCCCGCTGTTGTAAACCAGTGGAACAGAAAGCCCAGCCTTTACCGCGATCTCCAGCGCCTCGAGAATCTGAGGGACCACGTGAGTCGGGCTCACGAAGTTGATATTGTGGCAAGCCCTCCGCTGCAGAGAGAGCATCATTTCCGCCAGTTCCTCGCTCCCCACCACATGCCCTTCGCCAAGCTGACTTATAGTGTAGTTCTGGCAGAAGCAACACCTGAGATTGCAATAGGTGAAGAATATCGTCCCCGAACCACTACTCCCCACCAGTGGTGCCTCCTCCCCGGAGTGTGGCCCGAAGCTCGAGACCAATGCCTGCCTTCCGGTGCGGCACTTCCCCACGTCGCCCTCCAGACGGTTGACCCCGCAGCGGCGAGGACACACATGACAATCCTCCAGGAGCGCCTTGGCCTGCTCCACCCGCTCCCGTAGCTTGCCTGCTTCATACAGTTGCCGATAGAGTGCTACCAAGTTATTCCTCTTCTTTTTCCTCAGTGCTCTTCTCTTTCTTTCCTTTCTTAATCACCTCAACGGTGGTAGGAGTAGGCAACACATCCGATACTGACGGCCTTTTGGCCCCCTTTTTGGGCTTCTTTGACTCTCGGTGTCGATAATCTCTTCTCCCCATTTTCAACCTCTTCTTGTCTTCCAGAGATGCGTTATCTTTCAACCAGAGTTTAGCAAAAGAAAAACAGCGTGTAAAGGAACGGAGCTTCTGTACCGCAAACCGAATGCCAACTGCTCAATCAAGAGGCTGCTTATCTCGACGTGACTCCAGCCACTTCTGCTTCTGCTCTGCCCTGGCCTCAGCATCAGTGGACTGGTAGCCCTGGAGAAAGGTCTCTTTGAATGTGGGAAAGGTTTCGTCGAGGAGAGATTGCCTTATCTGCTCCATCAATCTCGCGATGAACCTCAGGTTGTGGATTGTGGCCAGCCGATAAGCCAGAAGCTCCTGGCACTTGAACAGATGGTGAAGGTAAGCAGCGGAGAAATTACCGCAGGCATAGCAGTCGCAGTCGGGGTCGATTGGCCCGTCTTCCTCTTTAAAGCGAGCGTTTCCTATACTATGGCGGCGGCTTTGACCGAAAACAGCACCGTTCCGAGCCAGCCTGGTAGGCAGGGCGCTATCGAACATGTCCATCCCATGTGCGACACACTCCACCAGGTCCTCTGGCGACCCCACCCCCATCAAGTAGCGTGGTTTGTCGTCGGGGAGAAGGGGGACTGTTTTATCGAGCATAGAATGCATCAGCTCCTTCGGTTCCCCCAGGCTCAGGCCGCCAATCGCATACCCCGGGAAGTCCAACGATGCAAGGAAGTTTGCCGATTCTCGCCTCAGTTCAGCAAAGGTGCCCCCATGTACGATGCCGAAAAGAGCTTGCCCTTCTCGCCCATGCCTTCGCTGGCACCTCTCGGCCCAAAGATGGCTGCGCTCCATAGCCCGCTGGATGCCGCCTTGGTCATCGCCATAAGGGGGGCACTCGTCGAAAACCATGATAATGTCGGCACCGAGTTCCTCCTGGAATTCGATGGCAAGCTCGGGCGTGAGGAAGTGCTCACTGCCATCGATATGTGAGCGAAACAGGGCACCCTCGTCGCTGACGCGGCGAAGGTGCCCCAGGCTGAACACCTGAAAACCACCGCTATCGCTGAGAATCGGCCCGTCCCAGGACATAAACCGGTGTAATCCCCCCAACCTTCTGATGGTATCCATACCCGGCCTGAGATAGAGATGATAGGCATTGGCCAAGACCATCCCCACACCCAATGATTCAAGATCATGAGGGGTTAGGGTCTTAACCGTCCCCTGGCTTCCCACGGGCATGAAAAGAGGCGTTGGCACTGAGCCGTGAGGCGTAGTCAGTGTCCCGGCACGGGCCCCTGTTTTGGGGCACATCTTCTCTAGCTGGAAGAACTGGCTCATTAAGAATTAGACCCAGAAATTCAAACAGAGGACCGTGAAAATCACACCCAGATAAGGAAAAGCGGAAAGCTTGTACACCTTCCACGCGTCCCGGGAGACACCGCTCTTGAAGAGATTGTAGTTGGCATAGACCATGATGATGCCCAGGATGTTCGCTACCCCGAAATAGAGCCAACCGAAGTCGCCAACCGCCCAGAGAGCGATAGAGGCTGCGTAAAGCAGAACCGATAACACCAATAAGAACTTTATGGCATCCTCGGCCTTCCAGGTGACAGGGAAATATGCAACCCCAGCCTGGAGATAGTCTTCACGGTTGGCGACCATAACGCTCCAAACATGCAGCGGGATCCAGACGGCGATAAGAATACAAAGGAAGAGAACAGTTATATCCAGTCGGTGGGTGACAGCCACGTAACCGATGAGCACCGGGGCACAACCCGCGATCCCACCTTGAATGACGCACATCACCCTTTTACGAAACACTGAGGCTGCGACGGTGCCGCTAAGACCGAAGACGAAGGCAAGTGGATGCAGGAACCATGCCAGAGTCAGCGCAACAAGAACCAGAAACACGCTCCACACCAGCGCCTTTTTGGGAGGAGCTATCCGCTTCGCTGGCAGCGACCGTAGATGGGTCCTCATCATCCTGGCATCGATGCCCCGGTCAAGGTAATTGGTCACGCCGTTAGCGCCCGCGCTGCCCAGTGTAATCGCCGCCAGGGCGAGCAAGAGCACATCGAGCGGGGCGCTGCCCTGCGCGGCAATGATTACTGAGCAAACTCCAATGAAGGTTAGCAAAACGGTCTCGCGCGGTTTGAGCACCGTGACATAGTCAATAATCCCCCTTCCCTGGGGTTTTCCACCCAGCTCATGCACCAATGTGCGCTGAGCCGCTTCAGTAGCCTCTGTCACGCCTGACACTCTCCTCGAGTTTTTTCCTGTACGCCCTTATAATATCATGCCGCCGCAATACTCCCATTAGTCTCGTAGTGTCGTTGCGATCCACTACCGGGATACGTCCCACATCCTTGGCCCTGAGCCCCCGCGTACGCGGGGGGGCCGTTCATGGTTCGACTGGCTCACCACGAACGGCAAAGTGAATCTTTTGTGCAAGCCGACCTTTGCTTCGAAAACAGAGTTTGCCCCGTTCGCCCTGAGCTTGTCGAAGGGCTCACCACGAACGGCATCTGGCATATAAATGCTCATCATTCGTGGTAGACACTCGCCCATGGGGGTTATCTAACTTTGCAACAGCTCCCGAATGACACCCGCCGCTACTTCACGGGGGACATCATCACGAATCACCGGCTGGCCAACGCCAGCGAGCAAGACCCACCTCACACTCTCCGCTCTCACCTTCTTATCGAGTTCCATGGCCCGCAGGATACCTTCTATATCGACATCAGAGCAGCCCGCAGGCAGGTCGAATCTGCGCAGCAGGACTTCCTGCCGCTCCACGACCTCCTGGGAGAGCAGCCCCAGCCGTTGGCTGATCATAGCTGCCCCCATCATACCAATAGCGACCGCCTCCCCATGGAGAAAACGCTCGTAGTTCGTGGCTGCCTCCAGGCCGTGCCCAATCGTATGCCCGTAGTTCAGAATAGTCCGTATCCCCAGCTCTTTCTCGTCCTCGCTCACTACCTCGGCCTTAATGGTGGCGCTTCGTGCCACTACCTCGGTGGCAGCTTCCTTCTCCAGTTCAAGAAGCTCCTGTGACCGCTCCTCGAGGAGCCTCAGCAGATGCAGGTCGCGGATCATGGCATGCTTTATTACCTCTGCCCAACCGGAGACCAACTCCCGCCGCGGCAGAGTGGTCAGGGTCTGGATATCGGCAAGCACCAGCCGCGGCTGGTAGAAGGCTCCAATCAGGTTCTTGCCCTCGGGATGATTTATCCCCACCTTCCCCCCGACAGCGGCATCGACCATACCGACCAAGCTAGTGGGTATCTGAACCAGGGGCAAGCCACGGAGAAAGGTAGAAGCTACAAACCCAGCGAGGTCTCCCACCACTCCCCCACCCAGGGCGACGATGCTATCGCCACGCTCCGCGCGATGCTCCACCAGCCAATCGTAGATACTGCCTGCCGTCTCAAAGGATTTGCTTCGCTCTCCCTGAGATACTACCAAAGAGTCCACAGCGAAGCCAGTTTCCTCCAAGATACTCTTCACCCTGTCACCGTAGAGCGGAAACACCCGGTCATCGCTCACAATATGGGCCCTGCCCTGAAGGCCAGCGTTTCGCATCCGCCTCCCCAGCTGGTCAAGGAAGCCCCAGCCGACAAACACCGGGTAGCTCTCGGTAGGAGTGGTAACCACGCAGGCAGCACCTTGCTGCTCACAAAATGGAGCATCGGATTCCCTGGCATCGGGCATAGAGAGAAGGACAACCCTTTCACTTTCTTTGCTCCACCCGTACCTCCAGCCGCGTATCACCTCTTCTGCCGCCTCCTCGAAGGTCAGATTGTCAGTGTGCACCGTCCAGTCCGACAGAGCATAGTAGGGCTGACGGAATCCTTTGAGCCATCCTATGCGCCTCAACGGCTCGGGGCCAGCGAGCAGAGGCCGCACCTCCTGCTCATCGCTGGCCTCCGCATCCTTAAGCAGCCGTTGATATATTGTAGCTGGCTTTGCCTCAAGGCACACTACCACGCCGCTCGCCATCATCAATTCCCGGTTAGAGGCATTCATAATGGCACCGCCGCCGGTGGAGACAACCACCTCCTTCTCCTGGCACACCCTCCCCAGCACTTCCCTCTCCAGCTCGCGAAATCGGCTCTCCCCATCCTGGGCGAATATCTCGGCAATTGGCTTCCCACAGAGGCGGACAATCTCCTCGTCAATATCGACGTAACTCCAGCCCAACCTCCTGGCTACCTCCTGACCCACCTTCGTTTTGCCGGTATAGGAGAAGCCAGTCAGGATGATGTTTCCAGCAGTTCCTTTACCCACTTTACCCCTTCTCGATAGTCATAGTCTCCCAGTGCCTCAGGATAGGCAGGCTCACTCTCAAAGATAATAGGAAGTGAGTCTTTATCAGGGTCCAGGCTGTGTAGCACCCGGGCGATGTCAACCCAGCCATCCTCAACCCTCTGGCTAGGGTGTATCGGGATATGTCGAAAGGCGAGATAATCGTCCCGATTACGGGTATTCCAAAGATGGATCGAGCCCAGATACGGTAGAAGTCCCACCTCAAAATCGTAAAGATCAAAGCCATTGTCAAGGGCAGCCAAATGCGCATGAGCAGTGTCAAAACAGTAGCGCAATGGAGAGTACTCTTTCAGCACCGCGCTCAGAAATTCGGCATTAATCAGACGACTTTGACCCACACCCTCTATATGAATGGGAATACCTCTCTTGAAGCTGAGCTCGGCGAGGCGCTCGCAGCTCCTCCAGGCAATCTCCTCGAGTTTTGCCTCGCTCTCGCCAGAGGCATCCGATGTCGGCGATGGAAAATGAACTACCACGTATTCAGCCCCGTATTCCTCGGCTTGATCCATGGTCAGGATGATCATCTTCATAGTCAATTCCCTGTTATCCCTGTCCACGTCGCAAAGAAAAGACCAGGTCGGAGGCTGAGGATACCAGCCAAGCTGGATCAACGGAGCATGTATGCTCCAGTCAAGGTTATGATGTTGGATCAGTCGTCTAAGCTTGGGAAGATCATCGGCGGGAAGGTTATAGAACTCGCCGCGGTTGAGGCCATTGCCGCCTATAATCTCCTCAAGGATGTCAGTTTGATGACAGTGAAAGCCGAGTTTACTCATGCCTTTCTCTGGGACCTATTGAGTCTAGATAGCTTCGATAGTTGCGCAAAGTCTCGGCAGTATGGTCGCCCCCGAACTTCTCCAACACCGCTTCCGCGAGGACTATGGCCAGCACCGCCTCCCCGATAACCCCCGCGGCGGGAACCACACAGACATCGCTTCGTTCGAAATGAGCCTGAACTGCTGCGCCGGTTCTCAAATCGGCCGAGGGCAAAGGTTTAGCTAGAGTTGGAATCGGCTTAACAGCGGCGCGAACGACTATCGGCTCGCCGTTACTCATACCCCCCTCAATCCCCCCAGCGCGGTTTGTGGCGTGTCTCCACCGATGCTCCGCATCAAGCTCGATTCTATCGTGAACCTGTGAGCCAGGAAGGTCTGCCACGGCAAATCCTGCCCCGATCTCCACACCTTTCACCGCGTTTATGCTCATCATCGCCTGGGCTATCCTGCCATCGAGCTTGCGGTCCCAGTGGACATGGCTCCCCAGGCCAATAGGCACGCCGCTAGCAATGACCTCGAAAACACCACCCAGGCTGTCCCCTGCTTCCTTGGCCTCATCGATGGCAGAAAGCATAGCCCTTTCAGCCTCGCTATCGGCGCAGCGAAGGGGCGAACTTTCCACCCCAGCCCAGTCAATAGGCTCGACTTGACTGCTCCAGCGCCCCCCAATACAGACCGTATGGCTGTGTATCTCGATACCGAACTCCGCGAGCAGTTTGCGGGCCACAGCGCCGACAGCGACTCGGCTCGCTGTCTCCCGGGCGCTGGCCCGCTCCAGAATAGGGCGGACATCGTCGAGACCGTACTTCATGGCCCCTGCCAGGTCAGCGTGGCCGGGGCGGAGCTGTGTCAGAGGCTCGACCTCCTGCTCCACAGCTGAGATGCTCATTGTCTGCTCCCAGTTCTCCCAATCGCGGTTCCATATGAGAAGTGAGATGGGGCTGCCCATAGTCAACCCATGGCGTACCCCGGATAGGATTTCGGCGCGGTCCTGCTCGATATCCATGCGGGCTCCCCTGCCGTATCCAGCCTGGCGGCGAGCGAGGTCGCGAGCTATGTAATCCTCATCAAGAGCCAGCCCTGCGGGTACCCCCTCGATGACGGCCACCAGCCCCTTGCCGTGAGATTCACCTGCGGTTAGAAAACGAAACATCGAGAACTCCTCTACACTGCTCGACTAAGCAGTAGGTTGGTGCTACTTCTGTTCCAGCGCCTTTGTTGCCGCCTCCATCATTATGTCAACTGAGGCTTTTTTGCCTGTCCAGAGCTCGAATGCCGCTGCACCCTGGTAGACAAGCATGGCAAGCCCGCCTAAGGTGCTCGCCCCTGCCCTTTTGGCATCGGCGAGCAGTGGCGTCTCTATCGGATTATAAACCACATCGTAGACCAGCGCTCGTTTCGGGATGAGCCGCGCCTCCAGGGGCGATTCGCCCTCACCGGCGCTGTGCTTCATCCCCATTGGGGTACAGTTGACCAAAAGGTCGCATCCTGATAGCCCTTCCCCAAACTGAGGGTCATCCGGCAAGAGCGCCCTTATCTCTGGGGCTGGCCCTTGAGTGCCAGCCAGGCTTCGCTCAAGGTCTGATACCAGCTCATGTGCCTTTTCCTCGATAATATCTGTAATGACAAGCGACTTCACCCCTGCCCTTGCCAGGGCGAAGCTTGCCGCGCGTGCTACCCCTCCAGCGCCTAAGAGCACCACCCCCTTGCCCGCCGGGTCAAAGCCTCCCTCCCGGCCTAGCGCCCTTAAGAAGCCGCCGGCATCGGTATTGCAGCCCTCAAGGCGGCCCCCTCGGTTCACTATGGTATTCACCGCCCCGATCTCCCGGGCGAGGTCATCGAACCCGTTCATCAAGGGTACCACCGCCTCCTTGTGGGGCACAGTGACATTCGCCCCCAGGATTGACGGCCCGCGCACCTTCTCCAAGACTTTCTCCAGCTCCGATGGCTCCGTCTCCCAAGCCTCATAGCGAATATCCAGGCCCAGGTGGTCAAAAGCAGCCTGCTGAAACAGCGGCGAGATCGAATGCTTCAAACCATGCCCAATCAGGCCAACAAAACTCGTCATAGAATGCCCTTTAATTAAAGCACTAAATCCGAAGCACGAAATCCTAAACAATATCGCATGTTCAAAGTTCAAATAACCGAGAAGCGTTGCCACTCCTGTGGCAACGAATTCTTCGTCGTGACAGGAGTCACGACGCTACCGGCAAGCCTTCAGCTGTCACTTATCGCTTCTCTCTCGGTCGAGGTAGCCTTGCAAGATAAAGGCTGCTGCCACGGAGTCAAGCCTTTTTTTTCTCTTATCTCGTTTCACCCCGGCCTCTATCATCATCCGCGCGGCAGCAACCGTGGACAGCCGCTCGTCCCAGGTAACTACAGGAAGCTCAGTGCGCCTTGCAAGCGATTCAACGAAGGCCTCAACGGCCTGCGCTTGTTTGCCCAAGCTGCCGTCCAGCGAACGAGGCAGCCCGATGACGATACGCTCAACCTCGTGTTCGTGTGTGAGATCAATGAGCTGCTTTAGGTCGGCATCCTCTGACTTTCTCTCGATTACTGTTAGAGCGATTGCAATGATTCCCTCGGGGTCGCTTAGTGCCACCCCGATTCGCCTCTCCCCCATGTCAAGCCCGAGGACACGCATTCCCTAAACCTTCTCCTTCACCAGCTTAGCAACTAAACTTAGCGCCTGTTCGAGCCTGTCCTTTTCCTTGCCGCCGCCCTGTCCCAGTTGAGGTCGGCCCCCGCCGCTGCCACCTGTCTCCCCAGCTACCTCTCTAACGATGTCCCCCGCGTTCAGCCCGCGAGCGACGAGATCAGAGGTCACCATTGCCAGAAAGTTGGGCCTGTCGGCCCAAACCGCGCCCAGCACGATTACTGCGCTGCCCAGCCGCTCCCTCAATATGTCACCCATGTGGCGCAGAACATCGATATTCGAAGCTGGGACACTGACTGCCAGGACGGAGACTCCGTTAACCGACTCCACCTGCGCAAGCAGCGACTCAGCAGTCTCCTGGGACAACTGTCGCTCCAGAGCAATGGCACGCTTGCGCTCCGCATCGAGTTCTTGGAGAACGCTCCCTAATTTGTCCTCAACATCGGCGGTGGGCACCTGAAGCTGATGAGCTATCTTTTCCAGTGTGGAAACGCGCTCTTCAATCAGCGCCTCCGCTCCACTCCCGGTCACCGCCTCGATGCGGCGCATACCGGACCCGATGCTGCCCTCGCTGAGTATATGGAAAAACCCGATACCACCTGTCCTGTTGACATGGGTGCCACCGCAGACCTCAAGGCTCACCGCAGACCTGCCTCGTCCAATCCCCACCACCCTGACCACATCTCCATACTTCTCGCCGAAGAGGGCTATCGCCCCTTGAGCCACAGCCTGGGTGTAGGGCACCTCTTTCTTAGTCACCAGCAGGTTCCGGCGTATGCCCTCATTTACTATTCGCTGTATCTGGTCCAGCTCTTCCCTGAGCACCGGGGCCTCAGAGGAGAAATCGAATCTGAAGTGATCCGGGGCTACCAGCGATCCCATCTGGCGTACGTGGCTGCCCAAGACCCGGCGCAGGGCGGCCTGAAGCAGATGGGTAGCAGTATGGTTGCGGGCGATGTCGAGGCGCCGGGATTGCCCAACAACCGCCGTCACCTCCTCATTAAGAAGTACGCTCCCCTGCACCACCTCCCCCCGATGAACGACGATTTCCGCACCAACCCAGACTGTATTGCTGATAACTATCTTCCCCCGCCTGCCGATGATCTCTCCAGTATCAGCTACTTGGCCGCCCATCTCAGCATAGAAAGCTGTCCTGTCCAAGACCACCTCGACCTGCTGACCCTTGTGAGCTTCTTCATGAGACCTGCCATCAGCCGCCAGGCTAATGACCCTTGCCCTGCAGCGAGTCCGCTCATAGCCGACAAACTCAGTCGGCGGCAGTGACATCGAGGCATAGTCCGCTGCCGCTTCCCTATCGCCCAGCGTGAACTTATGCGCTGCCCGCGCCCGTTCCCGTTGCTTTTCCATCTCTTTTCCAAACCCCTCTAGATCGGCTGTCAGCCCGTTTTCAAAAGCAAGCTCCACAGTCGACTCCGGAGGGAAGCCATAGGTGTCGTAAAGGCGGAATATCTCCCGGCCGGAAACCATTCCCCCTACCCTCCTGGCTTGTTGCACGATGTCACCGAGTATTCTCAACCCTATGTCAAGCGTCTCGGCGAACCTCGCCTCCTCCATATCGATAGCGTTTACGATGCGGTCACGGTTTGCCGCCAATTCGGGGTAGACATGTCCCATCCTGGCAATGACCGCCTCTGCAATCTGGGCAAGGAAGGCCTTCTCCAGGCCCAGGTTTCTGCCAAAGAGAGCAGCACGCCTGAGCACCCGCCGCAGCACGTAGCCCCTCCCCTCATTGGAGGGCATCACGCCATCGCCAGCCAAGAAGGTGATGGCACGCGCGTGCTCCGCCACTATCCTAATCACGCGATCCGTTTCCTCATCCTCACCATATCGACGCCCTGTCAACTCAGAGACTCGCTGTACGATGGGAGCAAAGAGGTCGGTTTCGTAAAGGGAGCGCTTGCCCTGGAGCACCGCCGCCGTCCGTTCCAGACCCATCCCGGTGTCTATATTCTTCTGGGGCAGCGGTGTGCGTTTGCCTTCTGCGTCCTGGTAGTACTCCGTAAAAACCAGGTTCCAGATTTCGAGGAAACGCCCGCAATCACAGCCAGGCGAGCACTTAGGGCCACAACCGTACTCCTCGCCCAAATCGTAGTGGATCTCGCTGCAAGGCCCACAGGGCCCGGTCTCCCCTGCGGGGCCCCAGAAATTGTCCTCCTCCCCATAACGGCCTATGCGCTCCGGTGCTACCCCCACCCCCTGCCAGTGGTCGCAGGACTCATCATCGTCGAGGAAGATGGTAATCCAGAGCTTCTCCCTAGGCAGCTTGAGCCAATCGATGACAAACTCCCAGGCCCAGGCGATAGCCTCCTCCTTGAAATAATCGCCGATGCTGAAATTGCCCAGCATCTCGAAGAAGGTCAGGTGCTTGAGATTGCCTACCGATTCCATGTCAGTGGTTCGGAAGCACTTCTGACACGATGCCAGCCTTGGCGAGGGGGGAACTGCCTCTCCTGTGAAGTAAGGCTTGAACTGGACCATGCCGGCGCTGGTCAAAAGGAGCGTGGGATCCCCCAGAGGGACAAGGGACGAGCCGGGAACAATCTTGTGCCCCCTTTGTTCAAAAAAAAGGAGAAACTTCTCCCTGAGTTCATCGCCAGTCATATTCTCTCCAGGAAAGTCTATTTTCCTTTACATTTTGCGATTTTAGCCCAAGTACAGCTACATGTCAATTTGAGACAAGCAGGCCGCATTCGGTTGACAAGCCAAGAGGGTTATGCTAAATTTCAGCTATGCTATCCTCCAGGCATAATCAACCCGGTGACTATCTCATCGAGCTATGCCAGGAGTTGCTCGCCGAAAGGCGACTTATCCTGATCAGTAATCGAGGTCCTGTTGATTATCGCGTCGGCAAAGACGGCATACTGCAGCTAAATCGGGGCAGCGGCGGGGTTGTCACCGCCCTCAGCGCCATCAGCAAATATGTGGAGCTTACCTGGATCGCCAGCGCTATGGGGGAGGGAGACCGCCGTGTTGCTGCCGAGCAGGATGGACGCTTCCAAGTCCAGCTCCCAGGGCAAAAGCTGTATCTTCGATTCGTTACCAACCCCAGGAACGTCTACCACAAGTTTTACAACCTATTCTGCAATCCCCTACTTTGGTTCCTCCAGCATTATATGTGGAATTCACCCTATACTCCCAACATCGATGCCAAGGTCTACGATGCATGGGAGAACGGGTATGTTGCAGTTAACCGTGCCTTCGCCGAAGCTGCTATCGCCGAAGCAGCCAACGACAGGGTGCCTCCCTTCATAATGATCCATGACTACCAACTCTACGTGGTCGGTGGCTATATTCGCCGCCGGATGCCGCAAGCCATCTTGCAGCATTTCATCCATATCCCCTGGCCTTCCCCCAGCTACTGGCACCTTTTCCCCGACCTGATGCGCAGGGCGATCCTGGAAAGCCTCTGTGCCGTCGACATCGTGGGTTTGCAGACCAGTCGCGATGTGCACCACTTCTTGCACAGCTGCGAGGTGTTCCTGGATGATGCTGAGGTCGATTACGAGAGCCACACTGTAGCCCTGGGAGGTCATCAAACCAAGGTCGCTTCCTATCCCGTATCCATAGATGTCGCTGCACTGCAGCGACATGCGCGTTCGCCCAGGGTTCGCGATTATGAAGAAAAGCTGCGCGCCCACCTGGGGGAACAGACTATCGTGAGGGTCGACCGGGCAGAGCCTAGCAAGAATATCGTCCGCGGCTTGAAAGCCTTCGATATACTACTGGAGCGCTATCCCCATTTGTTGAACAGAGTCAAGCTAATGTGCTTCCTGGTTCCCTCCCGATCTGGAATAAAGCAGTATCAAAGATACACGCAAGATGTATTCGATTACGTGGAGGCAATCAATACCAAATATGGAAATGAGGGATGGCAGCCAATAAAGGTATTCTTCGAGAATAACTATGCTCAGGCAATAGCAGGGATGCGCCTCTGCGACGTCCTCCTGGTGAACCCGGTGATCGATGGCATGAACCTGGTAGCCAAGGAGGGGCCTATCGCCAGCGCCAACAATAGCGTCCTGATCCTGTCAGAGTCCGCTGGTGCCCATGAGCAACTGGGAGAGCACGTCATATCAGTATCACCGGCAGACGTGGAAGGAACAACCCGGGCGCTGCATGAAGCGCTGACTATGAATCCAGCAGAGAGAAAACGACGAGCCGAGGCATTGAGGAAAACGATCGAAGAGGAAGATATCACGAGGTGGCTCTACCACCAATTCCAGGATCTCAGGAAGCTGGCTTGCCAACTACCTCTACTACTACCTGTCTAAGAAACCGCTCGACATCACCCACCCCATTGACAATGAAATCCGCTTGCCTCGCAATCTGGGGTACCGTCTCCTCCCCTATGACCCCTATGGCGAGCCCTTTGAAGGGCAGTCCTTTTTGGTGAAAAGCAACGAAGACATCGACATCAGTCAGGTCATCACCCAGATAAATTGCCCCGCTCAGGTAGTGCTCTTCTATTAAGGAAAATACGGCAGTCCCTTTGCTCACTTCCAGCGGCGGCCTGAGCTCGACCGCCATTTTCCCCAGGCTGACCCTCAGATTGCCAGCTCTGGCCAATCCATCCACCGCCGAGATAATGGCTTTCAGCGCAGCTTCGCGATCGCGGCAGCGACGGTAGTGGATCGAGGCGGTGGGACCCTTATTCTCAAGAATGACCCCTTCGATAGAGACAAGTTTACGGAGCTCATCAAGCACCGCCTTAACCCTGGCGTAATAGTCCTCGACCCCGGGCACAAGCTCAACACCCCCACCAGCCCACCTCTCATACCCGTGATTGCCGATGTAGACTATCTCATCGATGCCCACCATTTTCCTCGCCTCAGCGGCCGGCCTTCCTGATACCGCAACCACCACTGCCAAATGTTTAGCCAAGACGGCCAGGCTCTCCCGGCAGACCGGGGAGACACGGGCCTCCGCAGGGGACAGCGCAGTCTCGCTGATAGTGCCATCGATATCGGTGAAAAGGCCAAGAGGCGCAAGCGATAGTAGCTCGCGTACAGAATCGAAATGGTCGAAGAGATAAGGCATATCTTCCTTCAAGGAAAGCCTGAAATTATATCCCAAAGGGCTGCTAGCCCCCTGTGTCTCCTTCCCCTTCTTCCTCTTCTTTCGGAGGAGGAAGGCGTTTCACTCTTGTCTTTTTCCGAGAGACCCTGCCGGGGATGCCTTTCTCCGTCACCTCTCTCTTAGGGCCCTTGGCGGTGGTCTCCTTCTCCTCCACCACTTGCCTGAGAGCATCGCCGAAATAGACCTTGGTATGGGGCCAGGGGATCTCGATCCCTTCCTCATCGAAAGCCTTTTTGAGCCTCTTCCGCAGCTCCCCCATCACCTCCCATTGCCTGATCGGTTTGGTTTCTCCCAGTATCTTTATGTCAATCCCCGAATCCCCAAGGTTATCCACCCGCAGCGCTTCAGGTGTCTTTAAGATGGCCTCGCCCCAGTACTCCTCTTCAGCCATCTCCCGCCCCACCCTGTTTATGACCTGCATTGCATGATCAAGGTCTTCGCCATAGCCTACAGAGATGTTGAGGTTGACCCTGGAGTATTCCCTGGTGAAGTTGCTGGCAACCCTGATCTCACCGTTGGGAACTACATGCACGATGCCGTCAAGGTCCCTCAGTATCGTTCTCCTTATATTTACCTCCTCCACCAACCCGGCGATGTCAGCGATCCTTACCACATCACCTTTGCCATACTGGTTCTCGATGATGATAAACAGCCCGCTCAACACATCCCTGACCAGGCTCTGGGCGCCGAAGCCGATAGCGATGCCAGCGATGCCAGCGCCAGCGAGCAGGGGACCGATATTCACCCCTAGTTCGGAGAGGATCATGAAGGCAGCCATCACCCAGATCACCGCTGCAACAGCCTGGCTAAGGAAGCTGCTCAGGGTCTCCGCCCTCTTCTTGAGCTCTTCCCGGGGGCGGCGTTTCCCCCTGATAACGCCCTTCTCCACCACCCTGTGGATCAACCTCCTCACAATCTGATGAGCGGCGACCGCCAGGGCGACGATGATGGCGATGCGAACCCCATTGCTCCCCAGCCAGCCCCCGATAGCTTTCCCTGCGGGTGATAGGTCCACGCCAAACCGGGGAAGAAGCGCGAACACCAGGGCGGCAACGATAATTACTGTGCCTAGCCAGATGACGACCCGGCTCACGGTACGAGACAATCGCTGTTGCTCCTCCCCGGTCGGGGCCACTTCTATCCTCGCCAGTATTGACTTAACTACCCGAGGCATTATTTTCCTCAGGGCCAAGTAGAAAAGGGCAGCCACAACCAGGGTGACCAGCAGCCACACACCCTGTTCTGAAAACCAGTCGCCAACCCTGCCCCAGTCGATGTTCCCAAAGGGATTCTCCATGGTCTGTTACCTCCCTGCGCCAGGTTCCGAGGGCGTGGGCACAGTATATCAGCAAGCCATAGGTGGAGCAAGAGCTTGGTTTAGCGGATAAAGGAAGTGGGTTAATCCCGCTGCCAGGCAGGTCTATAGCTGATCCCGCGGCCGATACTGGAGCGCCTCGGCGAGATAGCTGGCGTCGATAGTCTCAGCGCCGGCAAGGTCAGCTATGGTGCGAGCCAGCTTCAGGATGCGGTGGAAGGCACGTGCCGAAAGATGTAGTTGGTTCATCGCCGCCTGTAGCAGGCTTTGCGCAGAAGGCTCCACCTGGCAAAACTCACGCACCTCCAGGGGGGTCATGTCGGCATTGCAAACAAGCTTGGTACCCTTAAGGCGTTGCTGCTGGATCGAGCGTGCTTGCTCAACCCGCTGCCTCACCATCTCCGAGCTCTCACCCATCCGGTCATCAGCGAGTTTATCGTAATCGACACGGGGAACCTCAGCGAAGATATCGATGCGGTCAAGCAGCGGCCCGCTGATGCGCTTCTGGTATCGAGAGACCAGCATCGGGGAACAGGTGCATTCCTTGATCGGATCGCCGTAATATCCACAGGGGCAGGGGTTCATCGCCCCCACCAGCATGAAGTTTGCGGGAAAGGTGACACTGCCCTGAGCCCTACTGATTGTCACCACTCTGTCCTCCAAAGGTTGACGCAGGACCTCGAGGTCGGCATGTCCGAACTCGGGAAGCTCGTCGAGAAAGAGAACACCCCGGTGGCTGAGGCTTATCTCACCGGGCCTTGGCCAGCGACCACCGCCGACAAGCCCGGCATGTGATATAGTGTAGTGTGGTGCCCGAAACGGGCGCTGCCTGATGAGCGGCGTATCCTGGGGAAGGAGCCCGCTCACGCTATAGATCTTGGTTACCTCCAAAGCCTCTGCGATGCCCATTTGGGGCAAGATAGAAGGCAGCGCCCGGGCAAGCAGTGTCTTGCCGGCTCCCGGCGGCCCGCTCATGACCAGGTTATGCCCCCCAGCAGCGGCTACCTCCAATGCCCGCTTCACATGCTCCTGTCCCTTGATGAGACCGAGATCGGTAGTCGGCCATGGCGTTTCCCCCACCTCAGCCGCAATCTCCTCTTCAACATAGCTGGAGATAACCGCTTCGCCACGGAGGTGACCAACCAGTTGGGACAAGGAGGATACAGGAATAATGTTAACGCCTCGCACCAGCGAGGCCTCTCTGGCATCGGCAGCAGGGACGAAAACCGTGGGGACTTCCCTCTCCTTGGCAAGATCGACCATAGAGATAATGCCTTGAGTATGCCGCAGGCCGCCATCTAGGGAGAGTTCGCCGAGGAAAAGCATCTGGGAGGTGTCAACTGAGATCTGCTCCGAACTGAGTAGTATGCCAACTGCGATCGGAAGATCATAGGCAGGGCCAGCTTTCTTGAGGTCAGCGGGGGCGAGGTTTACCGTTATCCGCTTCATGGGAAACTGGCACCCTGAGTTCCTGATGGCAGAGCGAACCCTTTCTCTAGACTCCTGTACCGCAGTATCGGGAAGTCCAACGATAGTGATGGAGGAGAAGTAATAGATGGGATACTTGCTGGTATCGCACCCCGAATCGCTATACCCTCAGGCTTTACTATGACCTCGATTCCAAGAGCATCCAGTGCCAATCGCTTATCCTCATAGGTGAACTGCTCTATGTTCTTTGCTGCTCTGTCGCAGTACTCTCTGAGAGCCTCAAGCTGGAACTCGTTGACTGTCTGCACTTCAAGCCTGTTCCGTAGTGCTGCCTTCTCTTCTAGTAGCCTCTCCTTCTCCTGCTTGAGCTTCTTGTTCTCATTAAGGATAAACTGGTCGTCAATCTCGCTGAGTCGGTATAGTGTCACAAGTCTTTGTATCGAGCTGTCTATACGTTCAAGGCGCTTATCCACAACCCTTATGTCGTCTTCTACAGCCTGGCTGTTGCTAGCCTCATCCTGGCGTCTTCGAAGCTCGGACAATATGAGATCGGGATGAATCAGAACCTTCTTGACCTCTTCCCATACCAGGAACTCCGACTCCACTCCTTTGACCCCCTTGGCAGGGCAGGGAGTGATCGATTCTGGCCTGCGCCTTCCATAGCAACGATAGAGTTGGTAGCCAAACCCATTGGTATGTCCAATGTAGCGCCTTCCGCACAGTCCACACCTGATATGTCCGCTCAATAGATACTGGTGCTTCTGATTGCGCGTTGACCTTTCCAAGTTGCTTCTAAGTTGCGACTGAGCCAATGCAAACACTTCTTCACTTATGATAGGCGGCGTAGCCCCTGGAATCTCTATCCATTCCTCGGTTGGTCGCACCTGGCGAGCACTCTTCGAATAGCGTCTAGTCGTATTGGCGGGCTTCCTTGGTTCTACCGAGAGATACTTAAACGCGTATGTCTTTCCCATGTATGCTGGGTTGCGTAGTAGGCGGCCTACCGTACTGAGCCCCCACCTTCCAGTGTCCTTGGGAGAGGCTATACCCATCTCCATAAGTTTGACACATATACCGTAGAGAGTCATGTGATCTTCGACAAGCCAACGGAATATCATCCTGACGACTTTCGCTTGCTCTTCATTTACCCTGCGTACTCCTTGGCTATCCTCTTTGCCCGGCACATAGTCATAGCCGTACAAGCCAATACCGCCACCAGCGGGTATTCTACCTTGCCTAGCCCTCATTCTCTTGCCCCTCAAGGTGCGGTCAGCGATCTTCGCTCGCTCTATCTGTGCAGCGTACCCCTTGACATACAGGATTAGCTGCCCCTCTGGGCTATCGTCCAGGGGTTCGGTTACAAACTCCAGCTTAACCCTGTGCTTGTCGCATTCCTCGGCAAGTATGGCCAGGTGTATCGGGTTACGTGCAAGGCGGTCTGTGGCATAGGCTATCAAGGCATCTATGTCACGATTCCTTACGAGGTTGCGAACCGCATCAAGCTCTGGTCGGTCAAGGGTAGCACCCGTCCAATCCTCCTTGAACACCAATCCATCTACTGAATAACCATTCTTGGAAGCAAACTTCAGGCAATCCTCGACCTGAGTCTCAAGGCTTGAGCCTTCTTCCTTCTGCTCCTTCGTACTCACCCTGGCGTATAGTGCTGCTTTCATTGCTGTACCCTCCTTGTGTACTTGCGCTTTGTGCGAGGTCTACCCCTGCGCCCTTCGTAGCTCCTTGCCATATCCTCCACAAACTGACGGGAAACAATCCACCCACCCCCAATCTTTACGGCGGGTATGATTCCCTGCCGTGCCAATCGGTTTACTGAGGCTGTATAAATACCAAGGATTTTAGCTGCCTCTGCGCTGCTCATGTACTTTTCTATCAGGTTATCCATAACTCACTGTTTCTTATTGTTCAGCCTAGAACAATTATATACCTAAATATATGGAAAAGTCAAGCCCTTTCATGGTATAGACTAACCGGGCAGTGGATTAGCAAAAATGCCTATCTGGGGCAGCTTGGTCGTAGGTCATGCGGTGTGTTGGTGGTGCTTGTAAAGCCCCTAAGCCCAAGTTTTCAAAAATTGTCCAAATGACTAATCACCTATTAGCGTAAAGGAAGCTACCACATCAATGCCCTCTTGCCAATCTGCACCAGTGGCCTGCACAAATAGCAAGGTATAGGTCATAGAGGGTGTTTCCTTCACTACATATGAACCAGTCAAAGGCGTGTCTTGATATATAACAGTGAAGAACATAAACCAATCCCATTTTTCATAGATCCGTTCATTAATCGCAATATTTAAGTTCGTGGCTCCCAAACCATCGAAGAATTGCTGAAGGCTAATCTCGTTAAGGGCAGCGAGTTGTGATTCTGAAAATAAATCCAATATAGGTTCTGTGGAAAAGCTACCAATCTGAATTTGCTCATATTCTTTGTCCTTTGGCCCTAAAACCATCTCATTTGGATTAAGCTCCACCAACGCCCAGTTCTTAGGATAGTCTATCCTATAGCCAAATTCTTCATTCGTGTAACGTATGAGTTCCCCTGTAACTTCCCGCGTTCCATATTCAGGCTGTTTCTCCCAAGGCCCAGCGTCCACTAACCACAAAGTCAATAACACAATACCAGCAATAGGTGCCACCGAGAAACCCACCATCAGAATTAGGGCGACTATACCTAAAATCCCTTGACCAAGTATTGTAGCAACAAGCTGAATAAGCCATTTCATCGGCACCCTCCCTTTATGGGCTTTAGCGGCCCTTTCATGTTTGAGCCCCCGTCTCGTTGCCCCACAAACCCCACTCCCTCAACTTAGCATATTGCTCTAGCTGCACCAACACCTGGCTGTATCGCTCATCAGAATCAAAGATGTAAGCCCTCGCAAGCCCTTCTGCAACTAGCTCAGCATTTACGAACGTGCCATTCACATAGACGTAACGAAGCAAACGGCCGTATTCGTCTTTGTCGCGTTTCCCTGTTTGAAGCTCCACCACCTTGCCCTCTACAAGTTCCTTGTTCCTCGCTGTGGCATTAGCGGCGTACGGTTCCCCTACCTCTGGGGTATCAATGCCCAAGTAGCGTACGCGCTGACCATCTTCTAACTCTACCGTGTCCCCGTCAATTACCCGTACTACCAACGCTTCCTCTATCACCGACACGTCGCCAGTATCCCCAAGCAGGTATCCCCCTGCTAATCCTACGGCAAGAGCGAGGAGAACGAGGGCAATAAAAACTAGGCTAGTATTCTTGAATCTGTGACGGAGTGCTGACTTCAATCTGCGCAGCTCCTTGATACTCGGTGATTAGCCCGGTAACACAGATATTCTTGCCATAATAGTATGACTCTGGTGCTAAGGGGAAGTTGTAGCGGTTTCTGCCCCAGATTACTACAGTGAATCGGTCAAGATCGGGATAGCCCTTGCCCAAGTTTAGAAAGGTCGGTTGTCCGCTGCTGGTGCTGGCATAGTGGGTGTCAACAACAGGGCCACATATTGTAGTCCTTTCGCCAATGTGGTATTTTGCCTCATCCCAAGATATGCCACTAAGAGTAGGCGTAGCAGTGGGCGTTACTGTTGCCGTGGCTGTAGGTGTGCTCCCTGCTGCTGGTATGTTCGAGTCAAGCGGATTAGGGTCTTGCGGGTCCCAGTATCCATCGCCGTCAGTATCTACCCTGTAGGGGTCTGTTCCAGCACTTTGCTCTTGAGCATCTGTCCAACCATCGCCGTCGGAATCCTTCCCCTCCTCTCTACACCCAAAAGCCCCGATGATAAGCGCCAGCAAGAGCAATGGCAGTAACACAATCGCTAGCTTTCTCATAATGCCTCCTAACTACTACTTGCCATTGTGAAAACTGACTTACTCCGCTGCACGCTGTTCATGACTCGCATCATCAAGGGTCTTGTCAAGCCGTTCTTGCAGGCCACCTGACAACTCGTAATATAGCATTTCGATCGACTTCGTACCCAGTTTGGCAGCTCGTTCTTGCACCAGTCTAGAGAAGTCTTTGTGCGTAAACACCATCAGTTTGGTAATATGCGCGGGTAGTAGATTGAGCAAGCAGACATCCACTTGAGCCTTACGAACTGCGCCTGTGTTCTCGTTCCCCGTTCTTGTTCTTGCTCTGCTGGACAGAATCGCACCCACTATGGAACGATTTTCCGAAACCGCGTCGAACTCATGCTCGTAGCCAGTCGTCAGGGTAACCTTTTTCTCCTGGAAGCTGTGGCCAGGGTACTTCTCCGAAAGCCAGCTCTGCACCTCCCTCTCAACTTCCTTTATCATCCTTGTATTTGCCATCAGACTGTCTCCTTATTCGTTGCCCTCTCCAAATCCACATGGCGGTGCTAGTCTATCACGAGGCAGGCCTCTTGGTCAAAGCCTCCAAGAAAGTAGAAAGCCAGCGTTCCTCTCTTGGGACACACATCGGCTGGATTGGTGGGGTGAGCAGCACGTCTATGCCTTGAGTTTCCGAACCACCTCGCCCGGATCCGGGAATCGGCCTGTTTCGTACTTGGAGAACACAAGTTTGTCATCTGCGATAACATCAAAGATGCCGTTATGGCCAGGGACCAGCTTTGCCTCTACACCAAAGGCCTTGCGTAGTTCGTCCGCCAGACTGGCGGCAGCGGGCTTATAGTTTCACTCCGTGCAAAAATGGATTTCAATTCTCATAGCGTACCTCCTGGTGATTCTGTCTCTAAACCAAGCTCAGCCAAGCCAAGATGCAGTGCCGGTAGTCATTTGCTCCTTGTCAAGCTAAAGTGCAGTTGTAGAATAGAAAGGTGGGTCTAACGCTCATTACCCCGACCTTTTTTCCGAGACGGGAATATCAGCTCACCACCCAATTTGCCCAACGACACCACCAATCCAGACATGACTATGACTAGCGCGAAGTAGAGCCAGCCAATAGCTTCGCGGTCAAACAATGCATCGCGATTCATTGCCCATAATATGATGGTGACCACTTCCAAGACAAACAGGGTGATGGCCAAGCTGGCTTTCCCTTTGAATATCCACGTCAGTTTGCGTCGATAATTGTACCACCAGCTACTGGCCCCCGTTAGGATGGCTATCGGCGACATGATCACGCCAGTCAATAGTGCGTAGTAGGCACTGTCCACTAGCCCTTCGATTTCCGTCAACAAATACATCACGAGGAATCCCGCAGCGGCCAATGTGAGGGCGATAGGGAAGTGTATTGCGATCGGGTGTGGGTGTAGGTCGAGGTAGAAGCTCAGCAGTGGGTGCATTTCTTTCGACTCTGCGCCTATCAGTGTGCCAACCTTAGTAACACGTTGGAAAACGCTTTCGTCGTGGGGAGCAGCAGCGAAGTCAGCCGTGAGGTCTTTTCCCACGTGATGACGACGTTGGTGTATACCCCCAGACCATAGTTTGCTACCGGATACATCATATACCTTGCCCCGAAAAGCTACGTAAGCAGGGCGGCCATCTTGCCCATCGTGGTTCTGGAGTTCGTCTTCTGTTATTTCCTTCTCCACGATTGTATCCTCCATTGTCCCTTAGTTGCCCTCTCCAAATCCGCCCGGCAGGGCTTGGTCTTACCTAGCGAAGAGAATACGATATAAGTTCAGTAACGTCCCCAGTTTCATGGTCTATCCGCTTAACCATCCACTTCGTCCTGTCTGAATGCCATTTAGTTGCAATGGCAGCGCTATGCTCATCATATGTAACTATCTTAAAGCATCTAAATGTTCCTGCAGGTACCGTGATCTCCTCTATTTTCTCCACCTTAACAGTGTAAGTGCTTGTTTCAGTCTCCGTATATGTCTCACCCATGCTCCTGATAGTTGTAGTCTCCGTCTCTATTCTCTCCAATTCCTTTCCTACCTCTAATGGGTAGAATGTTTCCTCAGGAGAGTAAGAGTAGCTTACCGCTGTCACATAGGGGTATCCCATCAATTCACCAGATGTCTGCATCCTTACAGTGAGCATAGTCTCCTTGTCAATCTTCGCTGACACACTGCTCATAAACTCGCCAACAAGAGGAGGCTCAATTGAGCCCTCCATAACATAGCAATTCTTGCCGTGGATTACATCTTCACCGACCACCTCTAAAGTGCCTGTATACTCGATACCCTCGGACATCGTTCTTAAGACCCATCTGTCCCCTATATTCAAGGGGGGTAGCTTGCCTTCACCTTCACCGCCACCACATCCTAGGGCACCGACAATAAGCGCCAGTACGAGCAATGACACTAACGCAATCGCCAACCTCCTCATTTTACCTCCTTCACCGTTTACTCTCTCCAAATCCGCCTGGCTGGGCTTATTTGCTCACAACTTCGCTGTTTCGTTCTTCCTCAGTCACTAAAAGCCCAAGCAGCATACATTCCACCATCAGAATGCGAGATACCTACACCGGCAATCCTAACTCTCGGATCGAGAACCCATGCCCTGTGTCGTGGACTTCCCATCCATGAATTAACAATATCTCTTGGAGTCCAGTGGTGTCCACTTTCGCCTCCCCATGCGTTCTCACCACCTTCAAGAGCATATCTGTTTGAGTGAAAGAGTCTTCTTTGTTGAGCCATCTTATCACTCTGATCCTTTGCTAGAAGATGCATTTGTTCGCTCCATACGGCAGGGCGCAATCCTCTTTTAGCCCGTTCCTCGTTTATCAGATTATTTACTTCTCTCTCTTGTTCAGCTATGCCTTGCTGGGTAGCAAGTTCTTTTTCCTCCTGCCACTGTTCCCATCTATCTTCAGCAGCATTAATCAACCTGTCCTTGTAATCGTGAAGCGGCTCAATACCAGCAAAAGCAAGCACTATGACAATAACCAGTAGAGACAGGGACACTAGCTTGAAGCTAGGAGCTGTCTTCTTGCAGCGGTAGCTGCGAATGAGTTTAGCACTCCAAAACAGGATAGCTAGACCGCCTACGACCGCAGCAACATACCACACTGAATCTGATCCCCACACGGGATTTTCCTTGCGTTGAAGCAAGTAGTAGGTCGTCCAGGAAAGAAAAACCAATGAGGCTACTGCGATGAGACATAGGAGCAACTTGAACGTCCGTCTCCTCCATCTATTTAGAAACCTGCCATGCAGTATACGCTTGGGGACTTTCTTAGCACGCATGAAGATAGCGGCCATGCTTTTCGCGATCCTCTGGATTAGTGGCCTTTCCTTGTTGGCTTCTTGTATCGGCGCTCTGTCTATTCTGATTTTCGGTCTCCGCTGTATATATACATTGCGTCCATCCTGCACCTCAATTCTGTATAGATAGTCCCTACCCTGTAGGAAGTAGAGACCCGGCAAGTCAATTCTTCTCGCTCTGGGTTGAACCCAGAAAGGAACGCGCTCGAAGTACTCCCTACCGTTGACCTTCTTCCCAATGAGTCTCCAGCCTCTTAATCCTTTCAGTATGTCGCCAAACGTCATTTCAGAACCCTATGAGATAACTTCGGCCCACTACAGGGTGGCAAGACGTGGAACTCTTGCGATATTCTACTGCGATATGTATACTGGCGCAAGGAGTACATATGAAGGGGTATGAAGACGACACCTTCTAGAGGAGCAATTCAATGTATGACTTCCAGTTCTCCGACTCAGCTTTTGCAACCTATACTCTGCTTCGCCAGGCGTGGATTGCGGTTAGTAAAGCTATGGAGTACAGACTCGCTAAGGCGGGCTTGTCACCCGAGAAGCTTGCTGTTCTCTGGACCTGCAGGGACTACCCTGGCACGCTGACCCCTGCCGAGCTATCTCGTTTAGTCTTCCGGGAAGAGCAAACCGTCACGGGATTGCTCAATCGAATGGAAAGAGAGGGCCTTATAAAGAGGATACCAAAGCGCAAGGGAAAGCCGTTCACAGAAGTCAAGATAACTCCCAAAGGTGAAGAAACCATCGGGCCGGCATTGCCCGTACATAAGGCACTCATTGCAGAGTTAGCATCCGACTTGTCAGCGGAACAACAAGAAAAGCTCCAGGAATCTCTCAGGGCCTTGCGAGATAAGGCACTCGAAACGATACATCTAGAGCCAAGGCCAGCGGGTAGACGCCCAGGAAAGACCTTCACTCTGAAATGGTAGAATAGTATACAGCGCCGCGTCAGTCACCTTCGAGGACAGCATGAAGCACTACAGGGCACCGTTGTCGGGCAGTTCTATCGAAGGCGTAACCTTATGCTAAAGAATCTCAACGAGTTCGATGTCAAAAACTAGGTCTTTGCCAGCAAGGTGATGATTTGCGTCTATGGTTATTGTAGACTCGGTAATCTCGATTACTGTAACCCAGATTACTCTTCCATCGGGTTGAGTCAGGGGTAACTGGTCACCTATCTCGGGCTCCCAGCCTAGGGTCGGTCACTCCATAATCGGTGACGTAGATGGTTCGCCCACCTGGCTCTAACCCCCACCCCTTATACCTGTGAACGTGGACCCAACGAATGGCCCCCTCAGGTATGTCAATGATGCCGAGAGACGCGCCAGATGCCCCCCTCTCACCAATCTCCTCCTCCGCACGGCCTCGCTCGGCCATTTGAGCATCTACCCCCAGACTCCGAAGGGCAGCACAGACATCGTCCCTCGTTTTGTCCCGAAACCTCTCCCCAAGCTCGTCAAGGAAACCCATGTCGACCTCCGATGGAGTAATCTTCTACCCTCTCCAAATCCGCCTAGACGAGCTTGCCTAGCAAACACCGAGGTTATCCAAAACGATACGGAACAGTTTGCCAATTGCACCGTTCTAGGTCAGGCGGAGACCTAGCGGTTCGACCAACTCTGGAAAGAACTCGTTAGCATATTCGGCGACCTCACTGAGAACTATCTGTTCCATCTCTTCCAATGGTAGTGGAGCTGGTTGCTGTGGTATATCGAGCCCATATGAACGTGCTTCTGCCCATGAGTGTGGGTCGTATGTTTCATAAGCCTCTTTCCACAGACGTTCAGTCAGTTCTGGAAATGTAGCGCCGAAGCCTATGCCTTGCACCAGCCATATATCGAGCTTCGGTAGCATTTCACCCAAACGGGCTTTCTTCTTCACCAGTTGCTTCATCAAGTTCAAGTCAGAGAAATCCAGTTTCTTCAGCTCCGTGTCCATCCAGAAGTCGTAGAACGAATCAGGCTCTTTGCCATAATCATCAACTTGCTTGACAGCGACTTCACGGATGAAACTGCAAACGTTTCTTTCACGGCCCTCCTCGGCAAGAAGCTTCGCCAGTATATCCAAGCGGTCACGCAGGGCACGACCAAGAATTGCTCCTTTCTGAAACACCCATAGGCTTAGCATAAGGAAGGGCCCAACTCGAACTTCGTACCCTCCAAACATCTTCTTCTCCACGAGCGACCCCACGGCTTCCATATTAAGGTGCTCTGCAAGTGAAACCCTACCAGTAGCTGCCTTACCCAAATCGTTGTCTTGAGCACGGGGTATACTAGCGAGCACTGTCTTGCACTTGCCACACCGATATCTTTTAGTTGGGTCTGGAGGGTCAGGGATACGATTTTCCGTGTCACATTTTGGGCATACAAGAATCATGAATTACGTCTCCTATTGCACTAGCGCAGATATTTTACTACCTCTAGCCCCAAATCAGCCATATTCCAAGACCCAAAGCACCAATAATAAGCACTATTGTCCCTATTACGTCGCTCCAAGTACTCTCATGCAACCAAAGAGAACTCTTATAAGAACCGACTGGCAATGCCCGCCGTAATACAAATATGAGCCACAAGGCGATGAGAAGACTTACTATCCCAAAACCTAGTCTCACAATGCCTCCTCCCTCTGCCCTCTCCAAATCCGCCTTGCTGGGCTCCGCTTACCCACCAAACCCCCAGACCCTTGCGGTATTCTACTGCGATACGTATAGTAGTGCAAGGATTAACAAGGGAGGTGAAGAGTGAGCGAAGAGAAGACGAGCAGTACAGGTCTTGATTCCAACATCGGTGGACTATTATCCTATGTGCTGGGCTGGATAACAGGGCTGGTATTCTACCTGATTGAGGAGAAGGACGAGTTTGTCCGTTTTCATGCCATGCAGTCAATCATCGTCTTCGGTGCCATAACCGTACTTAGCATTGTCTTTCGCATCCTGTTTATAGTGCCCTACCTCGGCGCCATACTAGGGGCGTTCTTGTGGATAGCTTCCGTTGCGCTGTGGGTCATTCTTATGGTGAGGGCTTACCAAGGGAAGCGATTCAAACTGCCCATTGCTGGTGATATGGCCGAGAAATATTCGGTAAAGCGATAGGTTTAGAATAGGCATCAACTTAACCATGATAGACCGGGAGGCGAACCCACCAAGGACACTACATTCGTAAGAAGAATGTGGTGAGTTTGAAGCTGGAAATGGGTGAAGGCACCACCGTTGTCAGAAGTCCTGTAGTCAGGCAAAGAAGCTAAAGTACCACACGTTCAACCTAAACCATCTTGCCCTAACCTGAACTTCAGAGAACCTTTATACCATTTACACCGGCTCACATTCCCTGGTAGACTAGACGCGACAGGGAGGAGGGACTCCCCCAGGAACAGGGGATTGTAGGTGACAATGAGGGGGGAGGTAAGTGGGTTACCTACACAACCCATCCCGGCTATTTGGACAGCCTAGTTACAGAAAGCCCTAGAATAAGAATCTAGGGCTTTTCTGCGCTTAGGTGCACACCAATATTGACAACGGGTAGCATCCGAAAACAGTTCTTTGGGCTAGTGCATCAGATGGCTCTCGCAAGATTGCTTCGAGGGTAGTTCTTTCTCGGCAGGGGGCGTGGAAGATTGTCAACCCCAGAAGGAGAAGGAGCCATTTGTTAGCCAGCAGATGAAGTCAATAGCCAGGCAAAGGGAGCGATTATGACAAGGAACGCCAAAACTCCAGCTACCATTCCGAAGATAGAGACAATCATTATGGCAACGAACGCCAAAACTCCAGCTGCGATTGCTATTACCATTGGTAGCTCCTTTCGTCAGCTCACTCGCGCTGGGACCGCGTCTCCTCCTTCATCTGACTAAGTGCTAATACTGTACGAAAAACATCGGCCATTGTCAATCTCCTCATTATCCGCAGTTCTTAGATTAGGTGATAGAGCTAGTCCAGCTTGGGGTAAACGATTTTGACAAATTAGAGGCAGCTATATAGAATCAGCTTTGGCGAGAGTTTCGCACATCCCTAGGGGTTTTTTTAGGTGCTACTTACGCCAGAATGAGGCTCAGAATCGGCTCTCAGGGCTTCTCTTTCTTCTTCGTGTAGGTCTGCGGTGTAGGGGAAAGGCCGTACCAGGATCCTAGCTAAGACATTCTATCCGCTGTCTGCGTCCTTCTCACCTTTCCATTGCTTTCTGCGCTTTCCACCAACGCCCATCCGTCCTTCAGCCACACCCAGTACACGGCAGCCCCAATAAGCCCACCAGCCAACGTCACGCCATGCGTCCATGACAGCAGATTCGTAGCGCCAGCCACATACACGTCCGTAGCCATTCCTTCAAGAATACCAACGCAAATCTGCGAAGTCCCCAACGCAAACATCCATAATCCCACTAACCATCGGAACAACGACTGCTTGAACCATTCTCTCTTCACAACCACGGTTACTAACAGCAACATCCCTGTTACCAATCCACCAGAGCAACCTATTACTGTCAATGCGGACCTGCTTTCCGTAGTCCCTGTAACTAGTGCAACACCAGAGTACTGAGGGTCAAACCATGTAAACGACACTATGGGCACACCTATTGCCAACGCAGCAATCAGGTGGGCGACCTCGTGGATTATAGATATGAGCACGAGAAGGGCTAGAGGAAACAAGACTGATTTGCCAATGAGCAATATCGAGCTGTGGTTCTTGGTTTTCATCTCGTCTATTCCATGTAAGCGAAGCCAAATCCGCCTAGCTGCCCCTGGATGCCTTGCCCCTGAAAAGGTAACCGCTTAGACTGAGTTCAACCCCTATATTTCTTCTCCACTTCTGCCCCGGCGCCAAGGGGCACTTCCAGTACAGGTATTATATCGACGGTTGCACCAGCCACCATAAGTGGGTAGACCCTAGCGGCCATCTCTTCGGCGCTCTCAGACTCACCGATTGTGACGGCCACCAGAGAGTTGGGAGGAACGGGGAAGGGGACTGTCATCAACACGTAGGCACTTCTTGGTTGGCCCTCCTGGGACCGACCAGCCCACACCTTATCGCTCGCCTTACCAACTTCCGCCGCCTTAGCCACAGGGTATACACTCATGGTCATGAACTTCATCCTACCCCTCCTTAGTCGATTTTGTATCTGAAGGGCAAAGCACCCAGTGGAACCGCATTATATCACAAGCGCATAATCGTTGCGATATTCTACTGCGATATGTATACTGGCGCAAGAAGTCTATGTCAAGGTTTTGATAGAGCTAGGGTGGTTTCTAGTGCTGCTTACCCTAAATGAGGCTCAGAATCGGCTCTCAGGGGCTTACACAGCTTCGCCGCTCATACCTCAAGGCCCACCCCAGAAGCAATAACAACCGAATCGACTATGGAACCATGAAAGACCTTGAGTTTGTGCCCGGTCGCGGCGTACTGGGTTGCAAGCCAGAGCTGCAGAAAGCGAACTCGGATGAAAGGAGGCTATTTTCTTGAGCGGGCAAGCATTGGCGAAAGCTCTTGCACAGTGAGTGCGTTCAACTCTGCCCTTTGTCGGCGGTCAGCGTAGTTAAATGCCTTATAACCAATGGCTTCTTGGTAGCTTTCAATCAAGTCTGCTGCTCTCTTGACTGCTTGAGTGCTACCGTTAGTCTCGTATACTACTCTTACACTGGGTCTTCTGTCTATTGCAAGTACATCGTAGGCCAAGGTTAAGACATGAGCAGCTTTCTCCCGTGGCTCCCGTTGTTCTAGGTCTGCGGTTACGATAATAACATGTTTCGGCTCACGGTCTATCACATGAACATACTTATAGTCGACAAGCCATGTTTCATACTTGCCTGCAACCTCTGCCACTCTTTGAACATGTTCGGGGAATCGCAACTGTTTGATTTCCCTGCCAAGGCGAGCACTAAGACGCTTCCTACCTTGCCTTTTCTTCCGCCGCTCCATTGCCGGTATAGCAGTATGGCTGGCGACCAGCAGTTTAATGAAATTGAGAATCGCAAGTTTCTGGTCTAGCGATGAAAGCTGTTGCAGCAAGATGCCACGGTTGAAATCCATAGTCACATCATATAAATCCGTTAGATTCTTTATCAGCAAGTAGCCTGGTGCATCTTCAGTATGTTGAGCTAAATGAAACAAAAGGCCAGCTATGTGACCAAGATCGTCGAGAACAGGTTCGCCATCAGGGGTGAAAGAGACAAACATTTCAATAGGTTCACCCATGGAGTCATTGAATGGCAAGCGAATTTGGAATCCCCCATTCGCAGGGGATACCGATAAGTTCTCAAGGAGAGCAGAGCGAAGGGTAGTTAATAGGCCGTTGGCATCCATCTCTATCACATCCTTATCAAAGGAATTGAAACGCCATGCAATTCAATATTAACATATTCAGAAAACCCCCTCAACGCATCGATATAGCTAACATCTGGTTGTTCTTTGAGTATTGGGTGGGCGTAGGTAGATACCCTCTCCAAATCTAGACTGGGATATTTCCTAGTGGGAAAGTGAACATGGTGAGGCGGTGCTATAGCTGTGCCATTGGGGTTTTGATGCCACCGTGTTTCCTTGAAGTGTGCTTTCCGAAGTGTCCCTCTATCATGAGTGAGGTTGATGAATATTTTGCCCAATTTATTCTGCCATTCGGTTAATCGAAGCGCTTCATGGGTGTCTGTAGTAGTGAGGTGCAACTCCATTGTGTTTGGAGGCAAGAATGCCTTACGGTCACGGGAAGCTTTTGAACTTGCTAGCTTAGGTGCCATTACTTTTTGTTCAACCTCTGCAATCAGAGTGTCGCCTGCAGCTACCCACTCACTTGGGTCATAATAAGGCATATCCTTGTCTGGCTACCCATAGTAATAGAGATAAACCTTTCAGGAGTATACGATGGTCGGCTCAAGCTGTCAACCGCACACGACAATGGGGGGTAAGACAGGCAAGGGCGCTATATCAACCAAAATCGAACCGTAAGTGCCATCGTCTGCCCTATATGCCAACTAACTAGAATGGTATGCGCCTAATTGGTCGCTGCTACCCTATGGCCCTCATCCATTCAACCTTCTTGGCATTGGGCGGCGAGTTGGTAACAACAGTTCTTCCCGCTTTTCCCCTATCAAACTGGGTGAATAGGCATCTTCCTGTGGTAAAATAGCTTCAAAAGCCCCTCGTTTAGCTTTATCATAGGGGCTGGTTGGAGGAACCCAATGGGCGAAAAGTCAAGCAGATTTAGAGGAACGGTGAAGTAAAGTGTAGATAAGTAAAGTTGACATAGGCGGCTGTATTTGCTAAGAATACGCCAGGATCATAGGCACGCAAATGGAAAGACAATGCCTATATCTAGACTTAGAAAACCAGCACGCGACCACGCTAGAAAGCCCTTGCTCACTATGAAAGAAGCAAGCCAACTTCTAGGTGTACATCCGAACACGT
Organism: Dehalococcoidia bacterium; assembly: GCA_030619685.1. The sequence continues at coordinate 26,192 of JAUXAX010000003.1, read as the reverse complement.
TGAGACGATGGAATCATTTGGGATTGATAAAGTCAACCCGACTTAGTCCTCGTTGCACTCGCCGGTTCAAACAAAAAGACCTTCTTGCCTTATTGCGTGAATGACGCAACTATCACCCCTGTATTCCCAACCTTGAAGGCTTCTGTTGCAAACGATGTGTAGATACCGTACAATAAGTGCCCAGAATGGACAGGAATGAAATCGCATTCAGAGTCACGCTGAAGCTCGATGAGAAGTGGGCTAGCAACCATAGTGAAAAGGACCTGGTAGAACACCTTAAACACAGGTTGAACTATGACATGGGGTTTAGGGGAGAGCTCAAGAGACTCAGCGTAGTCGGTAGTCGCAAGAAGCCAATATAGCGAATGCGTCGGCCCGTTTGGAACCTACAACTAATAGGTGGGTCACGGGGGGCGCCTTTCCCTGTAACGCTTCATCCTTACCCTAGCCTGCTCGGTTGCCTTGGCTTTGTCTTTAGTCGGCATTGTTATCCGTAAACCTCTTTTTTAGTTGTACGGTTTGTACGCTTCTTTGAGGAGTCAACGGTGTTCCTCTTATGCGAAGTACCCGTTTTTTGTCATTTTAATAAATTCGGGGTTCCCTATTACACAACCCGTTTCTCACCCACAGAGGTATACCCCCACCCCACCCCCTACCTAGTCGCCTTATCATCCCTGCTTCTTTATCCACTCTTGCACCATTACCACAGTACAATGCTTGGTGAACGGACATATCGTAACGCAAGACCAGCCGCAGTTCTCACGCACGCCAACATCCCAACGCAAACAACTGAGTATCTAGGCTTCCTCATCCTATCTCCGCAATACTAATCGGGTGTGACATTCTACCGTGACATCAAGCGTTACAATGCCCAAAGCTAGAGCGTTACGCGTTACATCGCCAGACATTCCCATCAACTCAGCATCCCCTAGAGCGACTATCACGGTAAGCAATCCTTAAACTCAGATAGCCACTGCTCGGAAACTGGTAAAGGGTTCCGACCATATAGACTTCACATAATAACGATAGCCTGTCCCTTGCTAGCTTCGATTCTTCGCCCATCCATCCGTGCATACGAGCATTAGCTTCGAGATTTGGCGACACCTTGACATAATCCCCTCTTTTTTAGGTGTCTAGTGTGTCTAATTTTAGTCTCTGTCGCCATTGACCATTTTCACCTGAATTATCTGGTTCGTCACTCCTCCACTGTACGGTAAACTTTCACTTCACCATGGAACTTATCCGCCACCTTGCCTTCCAACCTGTCAAGAAGCTCCTTTGTGAGCCTGCCATCTCCCGTTGCAGCGCCTCTCAGTACAGCTTCAACGATAAGCTCTGCCCACGTCTTCTCGGTGTTCTTTGTCCCGTCTTTTAGGGTGATATCGGCGATCTCATCCAGTTGGTTGCGAAGCATGGCGGTAATACATAGTTCGTTCTTTGGTCGCCCCGCTGGATTGCCACTCTGCCCAGGCTTGAAACCAGTGCCAGGGTTATATCCAGGCACAAAGCGGCCCTTCTCATCCCTATTGTTGTCCCTTTGTTTATCAATTGGCTTACTCTTCTCTTCCATGATTACCTCCGTGTTGCGCGATCTTCTTATTCTAGCTTGCCCCATTAGAATTAGCGTGAAGCTAAGCGACTTCACCACTTTTGTCATTCCCTTAGTTATCCAGGGCGGCTAGTCCTTGATACCTGCTTTTTTTTAGCTACACTCAAAAACGATTTCGAAGCTAAATCAAGCTTTAAAAACCCCATCTTTTTAGCTACGATGAAAGTTTATTCCAGTTTCGATTAAGCCGATAAAAGATTCTTTTCCTCCCGCTTCCATACCCATCCTATTCTTCCTCAGAAAACGACTCTCTTTGGCTAATAATCAACCCCAGTTTCCTATAGCCACATTTGGGATAGTTCCTCTTTCCCCAGTCAACTATTAAGGCCCTCGTTTTATCGTCAAGCGGCAAGTCGTAGAACTCCTTTTCGGCCTCGATAGCCTTAGCCCTTTGTACTTCGTCCATGCCAGCCCCCTTAATATCTGGTATGCCCCACCAAGTTACCCTTTTTCCGAAGCTAGGTTACCCTTTGTACCCTTTTTTCAGTAAAAAAACAGCTTATTATTCTATATAGGGACTTTACCGAAAAGTGGGTCACCTTGGGTCACCTCGTCTCTTTTTGAGGCTAGCCCCCCCGCAAAAGGGTCACCCATTAGGCCGGGCCGTGGTTCCGACAACTGAATACCTCGCCAGCAGTGAACCCCCTTTGTTCCTCTCTTACGGATAAAGCCTCTCTCCGACAGGCTCTTGCCAAAGGTGATTTGTTTTATGGGTTCATCGCCATTGTCTGAGCAGTATTCCGTATAAGCGTTGTATAGTTCCTTAGCGGAAGTCAGGGCGTTTTCATCCTCGACACAGCAACCCCCAAGAAACCCCGCCAAAATGTCCTCAAACTCTCTATATTCATTCGTAGCAGCTATTACCTCTTCAGGTACACCCAAGCCATTCTTTTGCCATTCCAAGCACCCCCTAACAGCCCAAGCTAGGATTCCAGAAAGCCCCCCTTGCAACTTTTCGAGTAGCCTCTTATCCTGCTCTACTTCCGGTATGGTTACAGCAAAAGGTATGAGCTTTATACGTCGCCATATCGAAAGGGTGCTGTCTTTGATTATTGGCCTGTGGTTTACCGTCAGGAATAGCTTATACCTCGGTCTGTAGCTGAACGGCTCATGGTACAGGAATCGGCAGCTAATCTCATCCCCGCCTGTGACTTGCTTTATTACTGCCTCAGACAGCTTTTTCCCGCTTTCGGTTTCCGTTGCGGCAACAAATCTCGTACCTACCAAGTTAGCTAGATCATTACGCGGCGCATCCGAGTTCCTTATGAGGAACGTAGAGAAATCGGCGGTTGCAGCGTAGTCTCTCAGCATAGCCTTTATTGTCTCGATGAACACGGTTTTCCCGTTGGCCCCAAGTCCATAGCCTATAAATAGTGCCTGCTCGCTGGTATCGCCAGTCAAGCTATATCCGACAGCCCTTCTCAGGAAATCTATTAGGTCCTGATTCCCTGCCATGATTCGGTCAAGAAACGCATCCCAAATAGGGCAGAGGCTAGAGGGGTCGTACTCTATCGGCAACATCTTTGTAATCAGATCATCGCGTTGCCAGTCTCGTAGTTCGCCAGTGCGAAGGTCTATCGTGCCATTCGCTACATTCAACAGCCAAAGGTCTGAATCCAATTGACTCGGTTCCACAGGAATGCCTGGCTCAGACTTAGCCATTGAAATCATGGCTTTCAGGTTTCTCTCAAACTGAGAAGCCTTGGCCCATTTTGCTATCTCGTTCCGTTTATTAGCATCCCCACAACTCGCTGCTTCGAGGTAGATATTCCTCGCTGTGTCCTTGGCTCGCCGTACTATTTCGTCTGTCTCGTCTACCTTCCACTGCTTACTATTCCAAACGAGCCATTTACCCCACCTGAAACAGTAGCGTGTGTCCTTGCCGTGCTGGTTAACAAGCCTTGCTGCGTTCCCAAAGTCGGTTAAAGGATAGTCCTCTTGTGGTGCTGGAGGATACCGCATCATGCTATGAGCAATCGAACGCAGTTCACTATCGGCTAGTGGCGGATTTCCGCGTGAAGAGTTCATTGCCGATAGCGCAGCGTACATCTCTTCCTCATTAGCCCCGCGCCTACGCATACTGCCTGCCAAAGAAGCCCAATCTATCTGTCTCTCACCGTCTGGAACCCTCTCTGGTAAGGGACGGGCAACCTGCTCAGACTTGGGTAAAATGTCAATCAACCACTGAGGCATAGGTGCTAACAGCACATCGTCAGGGTGACTCGAAGCCTCCCACTCGTATGTATTGCCACTAATATGCCGACTTCGGGGAGCAACAACATAGCCATTTGTGGTCTTGACATCAAGGCCAGGGTAGTCCTTTATCTTGCTATTCTTTAAGCCAGGGGTATGCTGAAAGAGGATATGCCTACCGCCACTGCCTGTTATACTTTCAACGGTATCCGGCAAAGAGCCGTATTCCACCTCCAATTGCTTGAGTGATTCATCACCCCCATGTTTAGGGTCAACGTCAAGAACATCAACCCCTGATGGCTTACCTGTCGCCATACCTATGTTTGCATCTGGTATAGCCTTCCACCATTTCTTGATTTGCCTCTCATCGGTTGTGGCGTTCTTCACCCCATCAGGAGCAAGGTTCCCAATAGGATGCTTCCCCTCATTGTTCTTGTCTTTGCATTCAGGTTTACCGCAGGTACAGTGTCCATTTTTAATTGTATGCACGGGGAAAACAGGCCAACCACGCCTGGAATAAGCCAATGCGTCTGCAAGTATCTTCCGTTCCATTTTTAGCTCTATCTCCTGACTTTGTTATGTAACTCAAGCTTCAACCTCTGGTAACTGGCCCAAAAAGCCAGAGCGTTGACCAGAGCACTTCCGTCTTGCCACTTCGCTATCCCATCCTTTTGGGCAGGCCCAAGATAGAAAGTGAAAACGGCCCGTCGCAGGTCAGTTCGGTCAATGTCGGTTAGCTCTGCGCCAAGGCTGGATAAAAACACAGCCAAGCCCAGATCACTCGTTTTGAAAATGCCGTTCTCGCTATTCATCTCTCACTCTCACCCTTCGCTATCTTGGCCTTCGTCTTCGTGTGGTCGTGGCATGAACAGAAGATCATATACCTGCGAAAGCCGTCCCCTTGCCTCTAGCGTGGGAATAAACTCTGCTGATACCACCTTCAAGCCCTCTCGACCCCTACCGCGCTTATCCGGCGTTTTATTCGCCGCTTTGCTTTTCATCTGCATATCCACTCCTAATAAAAAGAGAGGCGTTTTGGCCTCTCCTGTCTCCATTTGGTGGTACGGCTATTGTTTTATCTACCTAGACATCAACCCCCTTTTTGTTCCTCCACATTTGCCCGCAATTGAAAAGGGACGAAACTGAACTTATCCAGCTTCGCCCCTTTAAGGTGACGTAACTAAGGTTACTTAATTGGTCGCGCTTACAGCCTTATTAGGCGGCGGTGCCAATACGCTACAGAGGCACTCTGCTGCCTCTTGCTCAAGTTTGCGCCCGACATCACGGGCACAGTCAGGGTGCAGGGCTATAGTACCCCAAGGGTGGGCCTGACTAATGTAGTCGCCCTCGATTGGGTCGCCACAGTCGAAGCAGCGGAGATTCTTTGGTCTCTTTATCAATACTATCACCTGTGACACCTCCACCCATTTTTATGGGGATGTTTCTTACCCCCTCGGTTTAGATGACGGAAAAGGGGTAAAAAAGTTATCATGCCCTTTCTTACCAAAGCTCATGGATGCTATCAAATGGCTCGCGCTCATCCTCAACTGTCTCATCAAACCAATCATACTTCTTTTTCCCCCGCCTTCGCCTTGTTGCCTTGCGATTCCAACCCCAGCCTGAGCCTGAACCCAGACTCCCTACGAAGTATTCAAATGACCCTATGTAAGACCCTGGTTCTGAAAAGTCATCTCTTTGTAGGGTACGGAGATATGCCGCTGTCCTGTGATCGGTAGTTGCCTTTAAATAAAGCTGTTCTGAGTATATCTTGGGCCAACTGGCTTGTTTCATCCAGCCCTTTTCTACAAGGTGTTTACGATATATCTTGTTGGTTTCCCGTTCCGATTCATCGGCAATGTCAGCCAAGTTATGCAACAAAAAGCCAAGCCTAACTTCCTTTACTTTGTCCTCATCCCAACCCCAATTATTTAACCAAGTCTTGAGTGTCCTGGAGACATTTGACTTCTGAAGCCCCCACGCCTCAGCAATTTTACTAGGTCTATAGCCCAACGAGTACTCACTCAGAATCAGTTTGGCCGTTCCATCATCGGGCATTGTGTCTACCAACAGCTTTGCCTCCCTAGCAGGTTCGCTCAGATTCCGCCGATCAGCTCGGTCTTCATCAACCCCGACTGGTGTGCAGAAGTATTGAAGCAACCAATCTACAAACGGTAGCCTTTTCCGCTGCCTTCTGCCACTCTCCTCATGTGGCAAAGCCAGGACGATGTAGCCTCTTCCCCCTTTCTCATCCTCCCCCCCTGGCACTTCATCGTAGTCGGCATCTTGGTGGCCAAAGGTTATTTCCCTCCTACCCCTGAAGTGCTCCCTTACCGAGTTGTGGGCCACTTTCAAAAGGTAATCATCGGGGTCTAATATACGTTGTGCCCTTTCATTATCAAGCTGGGCAACGAACTCTGCTACCTTCTCTATTGCACCATCGGCTGCTTCTTGAGCAGCACCCTGGTCGCGATCCGCGTGCGCATTCGCATAAGTTCTGGCAAAACCCTCAATTTTAGGTCTTATTCCCCGAAGCAACTCATCAAGAAGTTCCTCATCCTTTAGAACAAGTGCTGCTTGCCTCCGTAGTTTCCTTAGATCATCGCCTAACTTCTTATCGCTTGAGCCTCTATTCTTCGCCATTTCCTCTCTTCATCTCCATATCTATCTATTTCGCGGTTATTACCACGTACGATCTTCTTTACTAAATCCAAGTATTATACCCCTTTATATTTTTTTGTCATACTCCCTTCTAGGACTTGCACACCGCCAACTCAAAGGTTATGCTATTACTTTCCAACTTTCGAGATGAAAGCAAGCCAGCGTTCCTCTTTTAGGACACACAACGGTTCGGTCGGGGGTGGGTGGCTGCGATGAAACCCTGGCCGTGCAGAGTGCAATTACGAAAGTGGCATTGAGGGTGAGGTTGGTGGGGGGGTCAATAATTTATAGATGATTGGACAGTGTTTAACCGCTGTGTTCTTCGTCAATCCTTCTCGATAAGCGAATCATATTCCTGACAAAATCACTATCTGCATTAGCAAGCCACTCGGCAACATCAGGTTCGCACTTGTGGTAATTAAACAAATGAATTCTAAGATCATCCAGCGAACTGAAAACTTCACGGCATCGTTTATTACGTTTGCCACCCAATGGACACGGTAGCCTGCTCATTGACAATCCTCTGCTATTGCTAATCTACTTCCAAAGCGAAAGCCGATGTTTGACTGTTGGTCATTTGGTCAGGCTTAGGCACCCCTCTTGCCAGCTCGGAGAACTGCCAACTCGAAGGTTATGCTATTACTTTCCCGCAATCGTCATTGAGGGCAATCCACTCGAGATATCAGCCTCTACTTCAACCTCTTGAGCATCAAGGCCTACTACCGCAGCAGTTTTCACCTTCGCTAACATGCCACTAGCTACCCTTTTCCATATTTGTGCCTCATTATAGCAGCCAGAGCACTGCGGTACAAACCTATGGAGACCGTCTAAAGAACCTCACCCCTCTGATCCCCATCTCCTTTCAAAGACTATGCACTACCCGTGTCTTCCCCCCTCTTGTAATATGCCCTACCCATATCTTCCCCCTTTTGTAAAGGGGGTGAAGGGGGACTTTATTGAACAGTCTGTATATTAATAATTAAGCTTCCCGTCCCTGGTGATTTCCTCCTTTATATATAAGGAACTGCAAACAGCCAGTATAACATTCCTTGACGTCTTCTCCACCCAGGAGATAGAATGCGCAGGAAAGTGGAGTATGGAATAAGGAGAGACTTCGATGAAGAGAACCAGGATTTGCGAGCTTTTGGGAATCGAGTATCCCATAATCCAGGCGCCAATGAACTGGATTACCGGTGCCAACCTAGCGGCAGCCGTTTCCAACGCCGGCGGGCTGGGCACTATCGGCCCGAATGCGGGAGCGACAACCATCACACAGGATGCCACTTTGACTGGGGAGCGGCTGCGAAATGAGATTAGAAAAGCGAAAACACTCACTCAAAAGCCATTTGCCGTAAATTTCCCCATTGGTTTTGGAGAACTCAGGGCATTCGCTGATAGATGTATCGAGGTAGCGCTTGAAGAAGGGATACCGGTGGCTGTAGTCTCAATGGGAAGCCCAGAGATCTATACTGGCCGCTTAAAGCAAGCTGGAGTGAGGGTTCTTCATATAGTGGCCTCGGTGAGACATGCAAGGAAAGCAGAAGGAGCAGGGGTCGATGCCGTTGTGGCTCAAGGATATGAGGCCGGTGGGCACAGCGGAGTTGACAAGTTGCCGACGTTGGTCCTTGTTCCTCAAGTAGTTGATGCAGTGAAGATATCGGTAGTCGCAGCGGGAGGCATTGCTGACGCCAGGGGAGTCGTTGCCGCTCTGGCCTTGGGTGCAGAAGCTGTCTATATGGGGACAAGGTTTGTTGCCACCCATGAATGCGACGCCCACCCTGATATGAAACAGGCCGTAATCAACGCAAACGACACCAGCACGGTCTCATGGGGCAGAAAGCTGGGTGTGGGAATGGGCAGATCGATCAAGAATGACTTCACCGGAAAGTACCTGGAAATGGAGAGCAGTGGCGCTCCGGTTGAAGAGCTAGGTTCTCTTGTTCTCGCTCACCCCATGATGAACTCGCTGGTGCTGGGCGACTTGGTCAGCTCCGAAGCGCCCTGCGGGGCTGCTGCGGGAATGGTCAAGGAGATCGTGAGTGCGAGAGAGATTATCGAAAGCATAGCAGCAGAAGTGCCACATATTTTAGCGAACTTAGAATAAGAGGGTTTCGCCCGGGTCAGCTTGTTTTCGGCTCGGCTCACCACCAGGATAACAGCTTCGGGATAGTATCAGGAATCTATACAGGACTTCCCCTTTGCACTGCGTGATCACCGGCAGACGCAGCTATAATCTTAACTATCTCTACCTAATTGTGAAGGAAATCACAAAAAAGGTGCTTCAAACCCTTGACCACTGCTGTCGTCTTGTGTTACAATCGCGCAGATTGAACTTGCCCACTATAATTGCCGTAGAGAGAAAACAATATATGTACTTGCGTGCGAAACTAGGGAGGCGATGCAAGGGGTGTCTGAAAAATGACATCCCTTTTTTATTCTTCAGTGCTAGCAAGGAGGGACAATGGAACTAAGCCGTAGAGACTTTCTGAAAGCAAGCGGGGCAGGGATGGGTGGCCTGGTCCTGATTGGAGCCATGGGCACCAAGGACGGTGCACCTACACCGGGGGCTTTCCGGCTGACGAAGCAGATAGGTGAGACGATTACAATCTGTCCCTATGATGCTTCTGGCTGCGGTTTTATCGTCGCCGCGGAAGGGAACACGGTGGTTAACGTGGAGGGCGACCCTGATCATCCCATAAACCGCGGTGCAGCTTGCGCCAAGGGAGCCAGCTTGGCCCAGCTTCACACCGTCGATGGCAAGCCAAACGAGCGACGGCTGAACAAGGTCAAGTACCGGGCTCCCGGAGGCACCTATTGGCAGGAGAAAGAGTGGGACTGGGCTATTACACAGATAGCCAGCCGAATCAAGACAACCCGTGATCGCAACTGGACAGAGAAGGATGCCGAAGGCTATGTGGTGAATCGCACCGATGGCATCGCCTCCGTTGGTGGTGCGGCGCTCGACAACGAAGAATGCTACCTTCTGGTGACAGCGCTGCGTGCCCTTGGGCTGGTGTATGTTGAACATCAGGCCCGCATATGACACTCCTCTACCGTCGCCAGTTTGGCGGAGACATTCGGCAGAGGAGCAATGACTAATCACTGGAAGGACGTTGGCAACAGCGATTGCATATTGTCGATTGGATCCAATCCCGCTGAGAACCACCCCGCCTCCTTCGGCTGGGTCACCGAGGCCAAGGAGAAGGGGGCTAAGCTCATCAGCGTTGATCCACGCTTCACCCGAACATCCTCCAAGGCCGACATCTACGCCCGAATGAGATCGGGCACCGACATAGCTTTCATTGGAGGCATGATAAAGCACGTCCTTGACGACATGGACCAGCATCCCGAGAACTACAACATGGTCTATGTGAGTGAATATACCAACGCCTCCTTCCTCATTAACCCCGATTTCAAGGGCCCAGTTGACCTGGATGGCCTGTTCAGTGGCTATGCGGGCGGGCTTGACGAGACTGATAACGCTAAGAGGAAGTATGACAAGTCGACCTGGCAGTACCAGCTCGACGAGGAGGGCATCCCCAAGAAGGACAAGGATCTAATAAACCCCAACAGCGTCTTCCAGCTCCTGAAGAGGCACTTTGACCGCTACGACAAAGAAACGGTGTGCAACATCACCGGGACGGATAGGAACACGTATGACGAGATCTGCCAGACGTACGCCGAAACAGGCAAACCGGGCAAGGCGGGCACAATCATGTATGCCATGGGCACTACCCAGCATACCAACGGCACGCAGATGATACGCAGCTATGCTATCTTGCAGCTTTTGCTGGGCAACATTGGGGTTGCCGGGGGAGGTATCAACGCCCTGAGAGGGGAGTCAAACGTTCAGGGCTCAACCGACATGTGCCTGCTGGCCCACATCCTTCCCGGCTACCTCAAGCAGCCGATCAACAAGGACCAGACCCTTGCTGAGCATAACGAACGCGTCCTCAACGGCTTAACTAACAATGACCCCAAGAGTGCCAACTGGTGGCAGAACTATCCCAAGTACATCGCTAGCCTGCTCAAGGCCTGGTACCGCGACACCGATCCCGACGTTAGCTTCAACTATCTGCCCAAGACCACCGCGCCGCTTACCGATTACTCCTGGATCGGGCTCTTCGAGGCAATGTACGCTGGCACGGTCAAGGGGCTGATGTGCTGGGGACAGAACCCAGCGGTGTGCGGCCCCAACGTCAATATGGAGCGGAAAGCCCTGGAAAAGCTCGACTGGCTGGTGGCCGTAGACCTATGGGAGACCGAGACGGCTGCCTTCTGGAAGCGGCCCGGGGTAGATCCCACAACGATAGATACCGAGGTTTTCATGTTGCCGGCGGCTTGCTCCTATGAAAAAGAGGGGAGCGTGACCAACAGTGGCCGCTGGATGCAGTGGCGCTACAAGGCAGTCGACCCGCCTGGTGATGCCCAGCATGACCTCGGGATAATCAACAAGCTGGTTCTCAAGCTCAAGGAGCTTTACGCTAGCGAGGGTGGGCCTAACACCGAGGCAATCACCAGGCTGACATGGGACTACGGTGATGACCCTGATCCACTCGACGTGGCCAAGGAGGTCAACGGCTACGACCTTACCACGGGCAAACTCTTGGTCAGCTTCGGCAAGCTCAAGGATGATGGAACCACCTCATCCGGCAATTGGCTCTACTGCGGTAGCTATCTGGAGAAAGATAACCTCGATGCCTTTGAGAAGGCGCATCTGGATATGTATCCAGGTGAGGAATACATAGGCAACAGGGCTGCCAGACGTTATCCTCAGGATGTGGGGGATGGCGGCTACAGCGAGGGGGCTGGCTATAAGGAAATTGGCCTTCATTCCTACTGGTCGTGGTGCTGGCCGATTAACCGCCGCATCATCTACAACCGCGCCTCAGTGGACCTGGCTGGCAATCCCTGGGATAAGGAGCATCCAGTCATCGGATTCGCGGGGGAAGAACTAGCCGGCAAGTATGTAACCAAAGTGTGGAAAGGCGATGTCCCCGACGGTGGGTGGTATCCCTTGCAGAACCCGGACGGCAGCTGGCGGGATGATGCGAAGTATCCCTTCATCATGAAGCCCGAAGGGCACTCCCGTATCTTCGGCATGGGACTCGCCGACGGCCCCTTGGCCGAGCACTACGAACCGTGGGAAAGCCCGGTCACCAACCACATATCGGGTCAGCAGAATGACCCCGCTTTCAAGATATGGGACTCAGATATGGACTTCAAGGGTGACCCTGGTAGGTATCCCATCGTTGCCACAACCTACAGGGTTGTTGAACACTGGCAGGCGGGGCAGATGACCAGGAACCTGCCCTACCTGGTTGAGATGATGCCCGAGATGTTCATCGAGCTGAGCGAGGAACTGGCGGCTGAGAAGGGTATCGCAAACGGGGGCAGGGTCATTGTAGAGACGGCGCGCGGCCAGGTGGAGGCCGTAGCCCTCGTCACCAAGCGGTTCAAGCCGTTCACGGTATATGACAACGGGAGGCAGAAGACAGTTCACCAGCTCGGTATGCCCTGGCACTGGGGCTACACGGGCCTCTCAACAGGCGACAGCGCCAATATGCTGACGCCTCATGTGGGCGACGCTAACACCATGATCCCGGAATTCAAGGCCTTCCTGTGTAACGTAAGGAAGGCCTAGAGGAACGCCAAGTAGGGAGTCTTTGTTGGAGGTAAATGATGGCTGAAAAAGCAATTCTGTACGATGCCACCAAATGTATGGCTTGTCGTGGCTGCCAGGCAGTCTGCAAGCAGTGGAACGAGCTGACAGCGGTAGAGACCACCAATCGGGGTAGCTATGAGAATCCCAAAGATCTCTCGCCTCAGACGTGGCTCAAGATGGAATTCAGGGAGGTGGGCGACAATGGGACGCTTCGCTGGCTGTTCAACAGGCGAGCCTGCATGCACTGTACCGATGCCGCCTGTGTAAAGGTGTGCCCCACAGGAGCGCTCTTTTATCACCCGAGCGGCTTTGTCTCCCTAGACAAGCTCAAGTGTACTGGTTGCGGCTATTGTGTCGAGTTCTGTCCCTTCGACGTCCCCCGCCTTGATGCCAATCGAGCAAGCGGGCTGGGGAGGGCGGACAAATGTACGCTCTGTACCACCAAAGACCTAAACCGCATCGATAATGGTGAGGAGCCGGCCTGCGTCAAGACATGTCCCCCCCATGCCCTCATCTACGGTAATCGGGGCGACCTGGTGACTGAAGGAAGAGCACGAGTACAGGCGCTGAAGACCCAAGGCTACAGCAAGGCCTATCTGTATGGCGAAAATGAGGTCGGTGGTACGCATGTACTCTATGTCCTTGAAGACTCGCCCCAAGCCTATGGCATGATCGTCAATCCAAAGGTTCCCGCCGCGGCCACGGCGCACGATGTCATCAAGCCCGTGGGCTATGCTGTCGCAGGCGTAGTAGCATTGGGGCTGCTGCTAAACATCATGGTAGCCCGTGCCAGGATAATCAGCAGAGAGGAGGAGAAGAAGTAAGATGCAAGAGGTTGAGCGTTTTCGGAAAAGTGCCAGAGTCCATCACTGGTGGATAGTGGCTTGGGCCATGATTTTGGGGCTAACAGGTCTGTTCCTCTTCCTATCCTGGTTTAGCCCTGCAGCCGAGGGGGGATACAGCCGGCTTGTCCACCGTATCGCCGCCGTGTGCTTCGTTGCAGGACCAGTAGTATACTTTGTGATGAACCCAAAGCGTTCCTGGGAATGGATAAAGGAGGCATTCAGCTGGAACACGGATGACATCGGCTGGTTCCAGGCTGCCCCCAACTACTACTTCGGGGGGCCAGAGGACGTCATGCCTCCCCAGGATCGGTCAAACACGGGGCAGAAGCTGTGGATAGTGGTTGTCATCATCACCGGTCTGATCTTCGTGATAACTGGCTTCTTCATGTGGTTCTTGAAGGGTAACATATCCCCGGGGACCTATCAGGTGATGCTCCTTCTCCATGATATCGCCTTCATCGCCGCTGGCGCTATGTTTCTGGTTCATGTCGCTTTGGCTGTCTTTCATCCAAGGATGTCCGAAGCACTGCGTTCGATGTGGGGGGGCAAATCGTCCGTGCACTATGCCAAGACCCATCATGGAAAGTGGTACGACAAGATTTCGGCAGGAGAATCAGCAGGGGAGTCACCATAAGAGCTTAGCTTGAAAAGCGGCAGGGATGCGAGGGCAGGTGGCAATAGACAACAAGATACTGGAGAGATTAGAAGAGTGGCAGCAGAAGGAGGGTTCACTCCCGGAGATTCCCGAGTTCTATCGAGATCTGTTGCGCATTCAAGTGGGGGCGAGGGCAAGCATCCCTTCCCCTCAGCCAAAACAAACCACAACTGAGATTGGTGATCATGTAAGAGAGGGCATTCCACTGTTGGGGTGGAATGCCCTCTCCATAGACTGGTCGGTCTTCCGAGACCTTTTCCAGGCAGTCGCTACTGCAATCGGCGAACACACCAATTCTCCCTCCGAGAGCTTGAGAGAGATCGCCCCCAACACGTCTCTCCTGCAAGAGGCGACCAGAGCCTGGTACGAGGGCTCGCCGCTTTCGCAATGGGCTGATCCTCACGGCATCGATGAAGAACTAATGGCCGCAGCCATTCACGGGGCGATCAAGCCCTTTTTGACTGTTCAGGCAGAAGCCCTTGACGGGTTAGTTCCCCAGGAGCTTTGGAGGCGTGGGTATTGCCCTATTTGCGGTGGAAAACCCGACTTTGCCTTCCTGAGCAAGGGTAAAGAACATGACTCCGCCCTCTTCAAGCAGGAGGGAGGGGCGAGATGGCTGCTTTGCTCTCGCTGCGACACCCAGTGGCTCTTTCAGCGACTGCAGTGTCCCTATTGTAATAACCAGAGTCACGATGCCCTGGCCTACTTCACTGATGATAGCGAGCTCTACCGCCTCTATATATGTAAGCGATGCAAAAGCTATTTGAAGGCTATCGATCTGCGCAGGACTCAAGACGAGATATTGCTGCCCTTGGAGCGAGTGCTGACTGTCGACATGGATAGACAGGGGCAAGAAGAGGGGTACAGGGCAGGATGGGCCGGCACTGCGCCAGACGAGCAGCAGTAGCGCCTGCTACAGGTGCACCACCGAGGAACCATCGCCAGTCCCCAGTGGCAGCATTACCAGAAATGAAGTATACTTGATAATGGAAGTATGGCTTCCTCCGGGTCCGCCGGATAAGCGGCAGAGATTACACAACAGAAACAGACTGTCGGGCAGGAATACAAGGAGGCAATCAGGATAGAGCACATGGTCAACGAGTCATTGATAAAGGGAGCTACGCCTGATATAATATACAATCGCTTCTCTTCCGAGGCTTGGCAGAGGGCGACGACATCCGTGCCCAAGGAGATAGCATTAACCATCTACATAGATAACGACGAGCTGGTAACCATACTATGCACCCCGACCAAGTTAACACACCTTGTCCTCGGGTTCCTCTACTCGGAGGGCGTGATTGCTGATAAGAGCGATGTAGCGAGTATGCGTGTATGCGAGGAGGAATCACTGGCTGATGTCAGACTGAGCAAGCCTGGATACACGTTGCCGGCACGGCGCACTATTTCCTCTGGCTGCGGGGGTGGAGTCAGCTTCACACCAGAGAGGCAAAAGGTGGATTCCCGTCTGGTTGTTACGCCCGGGGAAGTGCTATCCCTGATGAAGCAACTGAATGAGCAAGCGGAGCTATATCGGTTTTGTGGGGGCGTACATACCTCGGCACTGACTAACACCGGAAATCTGATGGTAGTCGCCGAAGACATCGGGAGACATAATACTCTGGATAAGATCATGGGCGAATGCCTGTTGAGGGAATTGTCAACCAAGGATAGGTTGTTGCTTACCACCGGCCGCATTTCGTCGGAGATGCTGTCGAAAGCCGCAAGGATGGAAACACCAATCGTTGTTTCTCGCAGTTCGCCCACAGACCAGTCGATTTCACTTGCCCAGGACCTGGGCATTACGCTGGTTGGTTATGTACATGGCAGCCGCTTATCTGTCTACTCCCATGAGGAGCGAGTACAAGGCGCCCTGGAGTAGGGTGGCTGAAGAAGTAAATATGTAGGGGGGTTACAATGTTTGGTCCCGGCTTCGGATGGCCAGAGGCCCTCATAATTTTGTCCGTAGTCCTCATAGTCTTCGGCGTGGGGAAACTGCCGCAAGTTGGGGGGGCCCTTGGCAAGGGACTTCGAGAGTTCCGCAGAGGAAAGGCTGGCTTGATAGAAGAAATAGAGGAGGAGGAAGAGGAGGAGGAAGAGGAAACATCCAAGCCCAAAAGGGCCGCCAAGAAGCTAACCGAGGGCAAGACAAAGGCAAAGCAAAGCTAGTATAAGCTCCAAAGAGATGCACGATAACAGCGATAGCTCCAAAAAGGAGCCTGTTCGGCTTCTCCAACCGCAGCTTGAAAGCGATCCCCAGTAAGGTGAGACAGCGACAATGGAATTCTTTGGCATGGGCCCCCTGGAGATACTCCTCGTCCTCATCGTGGGCCTGATAGCTTTCGGGCCCGGGAGGCTACCGCAGCTCGCAAGAAACCTCGGCAAAGGCATTACCGCCTTTAGGAAGGCTACCATGGACCTGACGGCCGAGGTATCCAGAGAGTTCCAGGACCTGGAGAAAGAAGAGAAGCAAGCTTCGAAGCAGAAAGAGCAGGAAACAGACAAGACTGAGAAGGCGGCAGAACATGAAGCTAGCGATAGCACGAGGTGAGGCATCCGGCAGTGAGCAAAAACGACAAGCAGATGACATTCAGCAGTCATCTCGCCGAATTGCGCCGGCGTTTAATTAAGTCCGTCATCGCCTTAGCAATCACCACCAGTATCTGCTTCATACCCCCAGTTTCCAAACGCATCTTCGACTTTCTGATCGACCCGGCTCCCGACCTCATTACAGAACACCTCATCTACGTCGAAATGACCGGTATGATTACTACCTACTTCAAAGTGGCCCTAATGGGCGGCCTAGTGCTCGCCATGCCCATCCTGGTCTATCAGGGTATCATGTTCGTCTCTCCAGCGCTTACCCGCCGAGAAAAGAAGTATGTGTACCTGGCACTGCCCTGGATAACGCTTATGTTCATCGCGGGATTTGCCTTCGGGTACTTCGTAGCAGTGCCGCCGGCAACCAATTTCCTGCTTACCTTTATGACTGACGTCGCCAGACCAGAGATCAAGATCGATAGCTACATTTCAATTGTGACCAGGTTCCTACTTGCCCTCGGGATTGTCTTCGAGACCCCGGTGATCATAACCTTCCTGGCAAGACTTGGAATCGTCAAGCCTGAGACCCTTGCCAAAAGGCGAAGGTGGGCGATAGTCCTGGCCTTCGTTATCGCAGCTATTATCACTCCCACCTTCGATCCAATTAATCAGAGCATAGTCGCCATCCCACTAATCATCCTCTATGAGATGAGCATCTGGCTGGCTAAGATCGCATACCGGAGAAGAGCTGCGGCCGCTGAATCCTCGGACTACCTGTCGTAGCACGTGAAGAGTAAGGTGGGCGAAACAAAATGGAGCTGGGAACGGTGGGTCTCGCTACGCTACACCTGCCCTACTACTGATTTACCAGCACCTTTTCCCCGATCCACTGACCAGTGCCCCTATGTCCGTTTGCACGCCGCACGCAGGCGCCAACGCTAAGATCGATGGCTTCCTTCAATCCTGGAGACAGGCACGTTTGAAATTAGATCCATATGTGCTAAGATGTTTGTCGTGGATAGGATGGAAGACAGATTTCGCGGCCTTCCCAGCGTGGACAGGCTAATGTCTGAGGATATGGTCAAGCAGCTCAGGGATGAATATCCCCATGATCTGCTAGTAGACCTGATTCGCCAACATCTAGAATGGGACCGAGTCTCGATCGCCCTCGGTAATCCGTGCCCTTCCATCGATGAGATCGTGGAATCAGTTTGCGCCCGGGCACGGACGCTGGCATCTCCCAGCCCACGCCCTGTCATAAACGCCTCAGGTGTCATACTTCATACTAACCTGGGGCGTGCACCCCTCAGCAAAGAGGCAATTGCAGCTATGGAACTGGCGAGCAAGGGTTACTGCAACCTTGAGTTCGACCTTGACACTGGAATGAGGGGCTCTCGCAACACCCAAATCGAACAGGTCTTGTGTCAGCTAACGGGAGCCGGGGCCGCGCTGGTGGTGAACAACAATGCCTCTGCAGTGCTACTAGCCCTTACCGCCCTCGCCAAAAGGAGGGAGGTAATCGTCTCCCGAGGCCAAGCGGTGGAGATCGGCGGCGGCTTCCGTATCCCGGAGGTAATGAAACAAAGTGGGGCGAAGCTGGTAGAGGTGGGGACCACCAATTCTACCTATGCCCAGGATTTTGAACAGGCGATCAGCCCGCGAACAGCAGCGCTACTGCGAGTTCACTCCAGCAACTTCAAGATAATGGGGTTTACACATAGTGTCCCACTTGAGGAGCTGGTGGCACTAGGCAACCAATATGACCTGCCTGTGTTCGATGATCTGGGTAGCGGCTGCTTTCTGGACACCACCGAGTTTGGGCTCGACCCAGAGCCTACAGTGCAACAAAGCATCTCACTTGGCGTCGGCCTAGCCTTCTTTTCCGGGGACAAGCTTGTGGGAGGCCCTCAGGCAGGGATCATAGTCGGCAAGAAGCACCTCGTTGATAAGCTGAAAAAGCATCCCCTGGCCCGGGCGGTACGCATCGACAAAACAAGGCTGGCTGGCTTGACCGCTACACTGGTTCCTTACCTGAAGGGTGAAGCGGTAAACAACATCCCGGTGTGGCGCATGATATCCGCCCCACTCGATGAGATGGAGAAGCGAGCCGCACATTGGGCCCAAGCGCTCGGTGACCTAGCCCGGGTAATAGAAGGAGAGAGCATGGTAGGAGGCGGCAGCTTGCCTGGGGGCACCTTGCCCACCAGGCTTGTCGCTGTTGGCAAACAGACTAAGAAAAGGGAGCAAAACATAGCACAGGTATTGGCTCAGAGACTCAGAACACAGGAGCCTCCTATCGTGGGGCGCCTTAGTGGAAACGTTTTGCTCCTCGACCCACGCTCCGTCCTTCCCGAAGAGGACCAGGTTGTTCTCCAGGCGCTTCGCAGCGCGGTAGCCAGCTTGCAGCGTAACTAGCGCTTTGGGGGCATCTAACTCTTTCGCGCAGTGACTTTAACCAAAGGGAGAATCACGTGTTTGTACTCGGCACTGCAGGTCATGTAGATCACGGCAAGTCGGTATTGGTGCACGCCCTGACAGGGATAGACCCCGACCGGCTGCGCGAGGAGAAGGAGCGGGGCATGACCATCGACCTCGGCTTCGCCTGGCTGAGGCTGCCCAGCGGGCAAGAAGTGGGTATTGTCGATGTCCCCGGGCACGAGCACTTTATAAAGAACATGCTAGCTGGAGTGGGTGGAATCGACCTAGCTCTGCTCATCGTTGCCGCCAACGAAGGGGTGATGCCTCAAACCAAGGAACACCTGGACATTCTCGATCTGCTCGGCGTAGGGAAAGGAATCGTAGCCATCACCAAGAAGGACCTGGTAGACGAAGACTTGTTGAGCCTAGTTACCATGGAGGTGGAGGAGCTAGTAAGTTCTACTACATTGTCTGAGGCTCCTATCGTCGCCGTTTCCGCGGCAACAGGTGAAGGCTTGCCCGAACTAGTTTCCGCCATCGATCAGCTTCTAAGCTCCACTCAACCCAGAGTGGACACTGGCAGACCACGGCTTCTCATAGACCGGGTCTTTACAATAGCTGGCTCGGGAACCGTGGTCACCGGGACATTGATCGATGGCTCGCTGCGAGTGGGGCAAGAAGTGGAAATCATCCCCTCTGGCTTGAAATCGCGCCTGCGGGGTTTGCAGACACATAAGACTCGCTTCGATACTGCCACCCCTGGCAGCCGCGTCGCAGCCAACCTAACCGGTGTCGCCACCTCACAGTTGAAACGTGGGGATGTGCTCACCAAGCCCGGCTGGCTAGCTCCCACCACAATGTTAACCGCCAAGCTTCGCCTGCTCCCTACCGTTCAACGCCCTCTTCGCTACAACGCTACCGTTAGCTTTCACACCGGGGCCAGCGAGGCAATGGCCAGGGTTCGTCTGCTGGAGAACGGCGAATTGGGGCCCGGCGAAAGCACCTGGGCTCAACTGGCACTTACTGGGCCAGTGGCGGTGGTCAAAGGTGATCGCTTCATAATCCGCTCCCCACAGGACACCTTAGGCGGTGGCGAGGTCATCGAACCCCACACCAAGCGATATCGTCGCTATCGTCCCGCTGTCATCCAGAGCCTGATTACTAAGGAGAAAGGCACAGCACAGGAGATCGTGGCAGCGACTTTGGAAGCAAGCCAACCCCAGGAGATAGGAAAACTCCTGCTGAATTGCGGTCTCCCCGCCAAAGAGGCAGAGGGAGCAATAGAAAACCTAATCCAAGATAAGATGGCGGTGGATGTCGGCGCAGGAGAACATCGTCTTCTCTTTACTGCCCTTGGCTGGGAGCATTTGCTGGAAACAGTGACAGCCATAGTGCAGGACTACCACCGAAGATTCCCTGCTCGCCCCGGCATGCCCCGAGGGGAACTGGCCAGCAAGCTAAAGTTACCCCCCACCTCCGTCACCACCACCCTGCACAGGCTGCTCGATGAAGGTATTATCATCGAAGAAGGGGCGACTGTTCGCCTTCCCACTCATCAAATCAAGCTTACCAAGGATCAGCAGGCGAGAATCGATGCCTTCCTCAATTCTCTGGCTCAAAACCCATATGCTCCGCCTGCAGACCTTATGCCCGATCCCGAGTTGCTCAATCTACTCGTTAAACAGCGCCGCGTGGTCAAGGTAAGCGACAGCGTGGTGTTTGCCGCCTCCGCCTACGATGAAATGGTTAGAAGAATCATTGACCATATCAAAGCGCATGGCAAGGTGACCTTGGCTGAGACGCGGGATCTACTCAACACCAGCCGCAAGTATGCCCAGGCTCTGTTGGAATATCTAGACCAGGAGAAGATCACCCGCCGTACAGGTGACGAACGAGTCCTCGGGACAGGAAGCCCTTAAAAGCCCCTAAATGGCGGGAGCGAATGGGAGTCGAACCCACCAAGGACACTGTTAATGCCCCACAACGGGTTTGAAGCCCGCGAGGCCCACCGGGACCCGGTCGCTCCCCTTCAGTCCAGGCTAAACTAGTATAAATCAACCACGCTCCTCAGCGCAAATCCTACATGTTTTATGTAGACACTGTTTATGCTTCATTCAGCCCAGCGGCTTAGTGGGGGCTCCTCTATCCCCTCTTCAAGCCACTCCTCCTCACCTTCGGGGCTTCCCATTTCACCATGTATCATCAGTCTTATTTTGAAGAACCTAAAACGTATCGTCAGCTTAGCGCCACGTCTGAAGGGCCGCAGTATGAAATCGGTCAGAAAGATCATAACCCCGATCCCCAAAAAACACGCACCAACCACCATGCCTGCAATGCCTAAGCCTTCGCTATCTCCGAAGTACGCGATGATGCCCCCAGCAACGATAAAAACGCCGACAATGCACAGAAACAGACCGAAACCTCTCATTTTGTCCTCTCTTGTTTACCTACCCCCTCCAAGTCCCCCCAACAACACAGCCCCTGGTGTTCACTTTCGATAAGTATAATACCACAAAAAGTCTACAGCACCACCACCATCCGACGCCAGCAAAATGGGACACCATGATAGGATATGGCTAATGGACACTTTCAAGCCTTGCTCTCGCTCCCTCAGGACGACAAGGTATCGTCTGCAGAGAGTAGCGAACCTTGATTCAAGGACCTTCAAACAAAGCCTAGCAGGCTGAGGGCAGGACTAAAGAGACTTGGAACGCATAGAGTTAGCCAGTGGTCAGCTCTCTTGAGTTTCTTTGGGGAGGAGAACTACATGAGGAACGGAGGTGACTGGGTGCGGGCTGACTCTCACTGAAGCCGAGAAGACATCCTTTATATTCCTTTCGGTCAACACCTCTCGGGGCGAGCCATCGGCGAATATGGTCCCTTCTTTGAGCAGAATCAGGCGGTCAAAGAAGAGTGAAGCCAGGTTCAAGTCATGCATGGCGGCGATAACGGTAACACCCTGCTCTCTGTTAAGGCTCCTGGCCAGTTCAAGTATCTCGACCTGATGGTTTATGTCAAGATGGGCTGTA
Organism: Dehalococcoidia bacterium; assembly: GCA_030619685.1. Next base: position 4,582 of record JAUXAX010000003.1, on the reverse strand, counting down.
GGCTCGTCGAGGAGCAGAACTTCAGGTTCCTGAGCAAGAGCCATAGCCAGGATCACCTTTTGTCGCTCTCCTCCGCTGAGATCATTGAAATGGCGTCTGCCCAGTTTATCAATGCCGACAAGTTTCAGAGCGCTCGCGGTTACATCCCAATCCCTTTTGGTTTCCCCGGAGAGGCCACTGGCAAAGGGGGTTCGCCCTAGCATCACCACCTCGGTAACCCTAAAGGCAAACGGGATGTGAAAATGCTGCGGCACCACTGCTACCCTCTGTGCTACCTGCTTTCTGGATAGCTTCTTCAACTTTACTTCTTCCAGCAATACCTCTCCCTGCGCCGGGGACAGTACACCGCTGGCAAGCTTCAGTAGCGTCGTCTTGCCGCAACCGTTGGGACCAAGCAAGCCCACCATCTCTCCAGAGGCTATCGTCAAATCGATAGCTTGTAGTGCAAAGCCATTGAAGTAGGAAAAAGAGACTTTCCGCAGGGACAGCCCACTTGACTTAGAATGCATACTCCCTCCTGGTGCGTCTGAGCAGGAAGATAAAGAACGGTGCGCCGATGAGAGCGGTGAAAATGCCAACAGGGATCTCCGTGGGAGCAAGCAAGGTTCGGGCAAGGGTGTCAGCGATTACCAGGAAAGCGGCGCCCGCCAACGCTGCTGCCGGCAGCAGCAGGCGATGGCCTGGGCCCAGCACTAGCCTCACTCCGTGGGGCACCACCAGTCCAACGAAGCCGACAAGCCCGCTCAAGGAAACGGCGCAGGCTGTTAGCAGTGAGCCCAAAGCCAGGATGAGGATCTTCTCTCGCTCAACATCGATGCCCAGATAAGCGGCTCCCTCCTCACCCAGGGAGAAGGCATTGAGATGGAAGGCAAAGAATAGGGCTAAAACGATCCCACCCAGGATCAGAGGCGCAATTACCGCTATCTGGCTCCAGTCCTGCACGGATATACTGCCCATGAGGAAGAAGAAGACGGAGTGAAGTTTGAGCTGCAGGATATCGCTAATAATGATCAGGAGGCTCATCACCGCTGCCAGCATAGCGCTCACTACAAAGCCGGCGAGTAGCATGCTAACGACAGGTGTCTTTCCTCCCACCCTGGCCAAATTGTACACCAGTAAGACTGTGACCAAGGCACCACAAAAGGCACCGAGCGGCACCAGGCCAAAGCCTACGAAAGTAATCCCGACGGGCACCATCATGGCCAGGGTGGCTCCGAGCGCACCTCCCGCCGATGTCCCAATAATGTAGGGGTCAGCCATTGGATTGCGCAACAGCCCCTGAAAAAGCACGCCAGCGGTAGCTAGAGCTGCCCCCACCAGCGCACCGGCAACCACCCGGATCAATCTGATCTGGAAGATGATGGTCTCATCACTCAGTTGCCAGGTGGGCTGAAAATCGAAGAAGGGAAGCTTGTTCAGAGTCATTTTCACGATGTCCAGTGGCGGGATCGAGACCGCCCCCACGGCACAAGCAAGGAGCATTGCTCCCACCAGTGCCAGAGTCAACACGCCCAAGACCGCCACCACTCGATTACGCGTTCTCATTCCCCATAGCCTTTTGGGTCAGTTTCGCCTCGTCGATATCAAAGAATCCGAAGCCCTCTCTCCACACCTTGTCACCATGGGTTAGAGAGATGTGCTTTTGGAAGATGGGGCCATCGACTACAAACGTATGGTATTCTCCATTTTCGCCGCAGATATGGAAACTGGGGTTCTGGCGAAAATCCCGGAGATCGGTTATGAATTGTTCATCTATCTTGCGCCCGAGCCATTTCTCGTCGAAGAGATCGGCCTTGAGGCAAACTACAATTGCCTCAAAACCCTCATCTATGAATCCCCTGAGGATCTCCTCCGGCCCGAGTCCCCAAAGAGGCATCACAGCCCTAAGGCCAAACTCGCTGCAGATGCCTTCTACCCACCTCTGATGCTCAACCAGATCCATGTCCCCAGTGACCAGGCCATCGATCCCCATCCCGCGAAGCTCTTGCATCACCCCTCTATATACCTTTTCATAAGTCTCCTGGGTGGTCTCCCGCTGAATTATGGGGATTCCCACCGCTTCCGATTGCATGCACACCAGTTCGCGTCTTACCCCATGGAATGAGCCTCGGCCAGACTCGGCCGATATGAAGTTGACCAAGTGGCAGACGTCAAGCCCCTCAGCTATCGCCTTGTGGCAAGCAAAGCAGCTATCCTTACCCCCGCTCCAGAGACAAGCCACCTTCACTGGAACATGTCCTCCCTTTCAGTGAAATGGGGATACCAGCGACCATGAAATAGACCTCGTCGGCGTGCTGGGCGAGCATCTGGTTTGCCAGGCCCAGAATGTCACGGTAGGCCCGCCCCAGGGGATTGGATGGCACCAGGCCCAGGCTCACTTCGTTGGAGACGATGATGAAATGGGACGGGGCGGCTTCCATAAAGGAGATAAGGCTTTCCAGCTCAGCGGTCACCTTTTTCTCCCCTGCCTCAATATCGGCACTGTCTTTACCCATAAGGTTAGAGATGAGAAGCGTGAGGCAGTCGAGGACGACGACCTCGGCGTCGCCGATTTCGCTGCTTATGGCTTTAGCAACATCGGTCTGAGCCTCCAGGGTTTTCCAGGTGGCAGGCCTCGACTTCTTGTGCGCCTGGATGCGGGAATTCATCTCCTCATCAAGAGCCTCCGCCGTAGCCACATAGAGTACCCTTCGGCCAAGCCTGGCAGCGAGTTCCTGGGCGTAGCGGCTTTTCCCGCTCCTAGCCCCACCTAGAATGAATCTCACACTCATATGCCATAACTCCAGGTTATGAGGGGAATCAGAATCAAGACCGCAACCTCGACCACTTCATCGATTGCACCGTAGGTGTCGCCGGTGAGCCCTCCAAGTTTCCTGCTGAGGTAGATTGACATTAGCAATGCAATAAGCCAGGCGCTGGCCATCACAGCCAGCCCCTCAAGCCACATCAGGCCTAAACATGAAGCCAGTGTGATTGCTGTGGCTATGGTCACCCTGGGCCAATTCGCTCCCTCCTTGAAGCTTAGCCCCAGTCCTTGTTCCTTTCTGGCATAGGGATATGCAAAAACCGCGTAGACTACTGTCCAGCGAGCGATCGCTGGCATAAGTATAAGTGCTGCTAGCCTCTGCCCTTCGGGCAGAAGAGTCAGGGAAATATACTTGAGCAGAATCAGGCAGATGGCCCCCGCCACTCCGAAGCTTCCCACTCGGCTATCACGCATGATCTCCAGTCTCGCCCTCGGCGAATGGCCACCGGCTAGGCCGTCACATGTATCGATAAAGCCGTCCAGGTGGAGCGCCCTGGTGACCATGATCAAGGCAATGATTAGCACGACGTTGACCAGATTTGAAGGGAAGGCTAACCCCAGAAGCCGGTCCAGACCAAATAGGAGCCCTCCTATCACCAGCCCTACGAGAGGGAAATAGGCTAAAGACCGACCTGTCTCCTGCGCGTTGACCCGTCGCCCAAAAGGGATTGCTGTCAGAAATTGAAATGCTGCTAGTAAGCCCAATCCCTAACTCTCAATCTTCGCTAACTTCAGCCTGGGAGACTCCCGCCTCGGAAAAGCTGGCCATGTCGGTTAGCACTCTGGCTGCAGCCTCAGCGAGAAAGATGCCCAGCGCCGCCCCTGTGCCCTCACCAAGCCGAAGCTCAAGGTCCAGGAGTGGTCTCAATCCCAGGTATTCGAGTATCGCTTTATGTCCGCACTCTACCGAAATATGGGACGCAATGAGATAATCACGCACCATTGGTGAGAGTCCAGCGGCGATAAGCGCGGCTGCTCCGGAGATAAAGCCGTCGATGACAATTGGGATGCGGTGCATTGCAGCCCCGAGGATAACCCCACTTAGACCACCGATCTCGAAACCGCCAACCTTGGAGAGCACATCGATGGGATCATTGGGATCAGGTCGGTTAACTCTCAGCGCTCTTTCGATGACCGCTGCCTTGATAGCTAATTGCTTGTCATCAAGGCCAGTACCTCGCCCTGTGACCTTGGCCACCGGCTCGCCGCTGATCACGGCGGTGATGGCGCTGCTCGGTGTGGTATTGCCGATACCCATGTCGCCGGTGCCGATGATGTCCAACCCCTTTTCCACCTCCTTCTCCACTATCTCCAGCCCCACCTCGACGGAGTTGATCGCCTGTTGGCGAGTCATCGCAGGCCCCTGGGCCATGTTCTGAGTTCCGTAGGCTATTTTCATGGAGACCAGAGCGGGGTGTGCCTCCAAGGTACATGCTACCCCCATGTCAACAACGATGACACGAGCTCCAACATGCCTTGCCAGGACATTGATGCCTGCACCACCACGAAGGAAATTCTGCACCATCTGCGCCGTGACCTCTTGAGGATAGGCGCTTACACCTTCTGCCGCCACTCCGTGGTCTGATGCCATCGTCACAATTGCCTTGCGAGATAGCCTTGGCATTGGCTCGCCCTTGATACCTGCCACTTTGACCGACAATTCCTCCAACCTCCCCAGACTCCCCAGGGGCTTGGTTAAGGTGTCCTGGCGAGCCCGCGCTACAGCCATGGCCCCCTCATCCAGGGGCTTGATCTCCCGTATAACCTGCTCGAGCG
>JAUXAX010000024.1 GCA_030619685.1 Dehalococcoidia bacterium | reverse complement strand
ATACAAAGACAGACTAATCCACGTTCATGGCCCCGACAGGGTGCTGGCAAGAACGAACAAGGAGGAGGTGGGGAAGGGAGCTAAGATCCTAGCTGAGAGAGCGAACAGGGCAACGGGACCGGTTGCCATAGTCATCCCGCTTCGAGGTTTCTCGGCGGTAGACCGCGAGGGCCAGCATTTCTTCGACCCGGAGGCTGACGGGGCATTCGCCCAAGTGATCAAGGATACTGTGAAGGAGAGCGTCGAAATTGTGGAGGTCGATGCACACATCAACGATGATGAGTTTGCAAAGAGGGTAGTTGACACCTTTGGCAAGCTGATCACAAGGGGAGGTGTCTAGGATGGGGCAAAGATTCACCAGGGAGGAGATCCTGAGAAGGCTCAGGAAAACCAGTGAGGAGGGAAAGCCGATCATCGCCGCTGGCAGCAGCGCGGGTATCATAGCCAAGTGCGCCGAACTCGGAGGGGCCGATCTGATAATGGTTTATAGTTCGGGGAAGGCAAGGCTAAGAGGCTTTCAGACTACTATGGTTGAAAACTCCAACGCAGTAACCCTGGAGATGTTTGAAGAAATAGACAATGTAGTGAAAGACACCCCGATTATCGCCGGTATCGATGCAACCGAGCCTCCCGCAGGCAGAGATCTGGCCGAACTGGTGCGAAGGTTTGTCGATACCGGATTCTCGGGTATAATCAACTTTCCCACATATGGCTTTTTTGAGGACGAAACTTGGCGCAGGAATAGGGAGGCCGAAGGGATAGGATTCTCCAGGGAGGTTGAGCTGATACGGGTAGCTCGAAACATGGATGTATTCACCATGGCCTACGTATTCTTTCCACAAGACGCACGAGCGATGGCCGAGGCGGGGGTTGACTGCATGGTTCCACATGCAGGGGGGACCGCTGGGGGTCTGGTCGGGTTCGATGCAATTGCAGCACCTCTGGAGGATGCAGCTGCCGGCGTGCAGAAGATGATCGAGGCAACCAGGCAGGTAAATCCAGATGTCATCTGTCTGGCTCACGGTGGGCCAATTGCAGCCCCTGAGGATACCGGGTACCTTTATGAGCATACGGAGGCGGCGGGTTTTGTCGGAGCCTCAAGCATAGAAAGGATACCCGTCGAAAGAGCGGTTACTGAGGTAGTAGAGGCATTCAAGAACTTTCAGCTAAAGAGGCGCTGAACCTCTTCATGGCCTCTTCCCCCGATCTAATCGCTCTTTGAGAGCAAAAGGGAGGTTTGTCGATGGTTGAGAAAGGTAGAGCAGCGGTCTACAAAGCGTTTGGCCAGCCCATGGAGATCAAAGAGTATCCGGTGCCTGAACCGGAGCCAGGTGCCATATTGATCAAGGTAAGAAGGGCCAACTTGTGTGGCTCGGACCTTCACCAGTGGCGTGGGGATCTTAACCTCACCGCCCTGGGAGCGCCGCTGCCGGCGATCCTGGGTCACGAGATGACAGGCGCCGTGGCCAAGCTGGGGGAGGGCGTCCTCACCGACTCGGCGGGCGAGCCCCTGACAGTGGGGGACCGGGTGGTCCACCGCTGGTTCTTCCCCTGTGGGCGCTGCCGGGCGTGCCTGAGAGGACAGGACGCTTTTTGCCCCATAGCCCCCCTCGCCACAGTAAGCCCCTGCGAGGAGTATCCTCACTTCCTCGGCGCATTTGCCGACTACTACTATCTTCGCCCCAATCACACAGTTTTCAAGGTTCCTGACGACGTCACGGACGATATGGTAGCCCCTGCTAACTGCGCCCTCTCACAGGTTATCTATGGCCTGGAGAGAGTGGGGTTTAGCTTCGGGGAGACCATCGCCATCCAGGGAGCGGGAGGACTGGGCATCTACGCTGCTGCGGTAGCTAAGGACATGGGGGCGGAGAAGGTCATCGTTATAGATGGCATCGACGAGCGCCTGAAGCTGGCCAAGGCCTTCGGCGCCGATGAGTTGATCGACTTGAGGGAGCTTAAGACCTCAACGGAACGGTGGCTAAAGGTAAAGGAGCTAACCGGGGGCTGGGGAGCGGATGTCGTCGCCGAGCTCGTGGGCTTCCCCCATGTGGTTCCTGAAGGCATAGACATGCTGGGCTACGGCGGGCGCTACCTGGAGATTGGCAACGTTAGTTTTGGAATGACCTATGAGGCTGAACCCTGCAAGCTTGTGATGGACAACAAGAGCATAGTGGGTGTCATGGGGTATGGGGCTGACGCCTTGAGGAAGGCCCTCGACTTCCTGAGCCGGGCCAAGGACAAATACCCCTTCGACAAGATCCTCTCCCGTTCCTACCCCCTGGAGGAGATCAACAAGGCCTTTGAGGAACAGGACAAAGGACTGGTTACCCGGTCTACTATCGTGCCCTAGTCCTAGCTGGATGCTGTCAATCAAATGGGTGCAAAGAGGTAGGAGATGGCCGAGTATAGCGATGCTTATACCTTTCTCGCCGAGAAGCACGGCTTTGGCGCTTCTCAGCGATATCTGCGTGTGCTTCGGTTCCTCATGAAGCCAGCGCAGGCCGAGATGGTAGCCCAATTGCCAGGGTCGCCTGAAGAGGTGGCACAAAGAACAGGCCTGGAACTGGCCACCGTGAAGGAAACCCTGGAGCTACTTCATCGAAAGGGCGTGGTTATTCCCAAGGACTACAAGAGCCTTGACTACTATATGTTTTGCAAATACGCCGAGCGGCTGTGGGAGGTGACCGAGTCATTGATGGGGCTGGAACTATACACTGAGGCGGAGACGAAAGAGCTTTGCCGGCTGTGGGACGATTGGAAGCAGACGGATTACGCTGACATGACTGCCCAACGATGGCATAACCTCAAGGCAATGGGAATCCACGGCCTCAGGATTGTCCCGGCATATAAAGCCATATTGGACATCCCTGAGGTATTGCCCTACGAGGATGCGAGAGAGATTGTGAGAGTGCAGCCTCTAATCACAGTTGTCTCCTGCTCATGTCGCAAGCACATGGGGATGATGGGCAGACCTTGCAGTAAATCAGACGCAGATGCCAATTGCCTGCAGTTCGCTAAGTCAGCGGAGTACTCCCTGAGCAGAGGACATGGACGGCGTATATCGGTGGATGAAGCTATGGCCATCCTGGACAAGAATGAAGAGGATGGATTGGTGCATCAATGGGTGAACCATGCCAAAGTCGAAGCGGTTCAGCCTTATGCACTGTGTAGCTGTTGCAGATGCTGCTGCACGGTTTGGCATTATGCCGACATACGCCATGTACCGAACGATGAAATCTTCGCCAAGAGCCGGTATGAGGCTCGGGTTGACCCTGAGCCGTGCAATGGGTGCCAGGACTGTGTAGATCGCTGCCAGTTTGACGCTATTGAGATGCAGAAGGTGGAGGGCTCCAAGCGGTTGAAGGCCGTGGTCGACCCCGAGAAGTGCTGGGGCTGTGGTGTATGCACCCTGGTTTGTGAACCTGGAGCGCTGAGGATGCACCTGGTGAGACCGCCGGAGCATATCCCCGCCTGAAGTGCCACTAGGCTTGAGCTTTTCTCGATGTCTAGCGGGAGTTGTGTAGCGGTCGCAGACAGAGGGTCTGCAGTTAGCCGGTTGACAACCTGGTGCAACCAGCGGCAAAAAGCGTGGAAAGCCTGTTCAATTTCTGTTGCTTTCGGAAAGCAGTAATAGAGATTTGGCCCGTCAGAATAGGAAGGGTTTGCAGAAGGGGGTAGCCGTAGATGCTGAATAAGGTATTCAACAGTTTCGATGAGGCGGTGGCGGATATCCCTGACGGTTCTTGTATCGTCATGGAATCCTGGGGTGTCGCTGCCACTCCTCAGAACCTGATCGCTGCCATTAAGAGGAAGGGCGTAAAGGACCTTACCGTTATCACCCACAACTTCGTACCCTTGATTGTCTTCAGCGAAGACGAGGTTACTATGCCGACTGCCCTGCTTCCTCAATTGAGGAAGCTGATAACCCCCGTGGTAGGTATCCAGCGACTCGGCGCTGGAGCTTTTGTGAAAGAATACGTGGATAGGGGGTTGGAGGTAGAGCTTACCAGCCATGGCACCCTGGCTTCAAGGCTCTATGCCGGTGCCGCTGGACTGGGTGGGATCTATAACCCCGTTGGCGTGGGGACCATTCTGGAGGAAGGGAAGGAGAAGAGGGTTATCAATGGCAAAGAGTACCTCTTCGAAGAGCCGATAAGGCCCGATTACGCGTTCATCAGAGGCTACAAGGCGGACAAGCTGGGGAATCTAGTCTACGAGGGAACCTACAGGACAGATCAACCGGCGATGGCGATGGCGGCCAAGGTGACCATTGCTGAGGTGGATGAGATAGTAGAGGTGGGTGAGATCGACCCTGAGCACGTAGTGACACCTGGGATATTTGTTGACCGCATCGTGAGGATCCCGGAATGGGGGTTGGGCACTCACCGGAAAACTAAGGAAATCATATCACAGTTGGGCGAGATCGAGATTGCGCGCAAGATCTTGTTCAGGAGGCAGGAAGTCGATCGGAGCCCTGGTCTGGTGGAAGGCAGGGGGATAAAACCGAGGCTTGATACGGAGACCATAGCGATGAGGGCGGCCAAGGAACTGAGGGGCGGGGACTACGCTAATCTCGGATTCGGGATACCGGACCTCTGTGCCTTGTATATACCAGAGGGCGTTATCTTTCAGTCAGAGAACGGTGTTCTGGGCTACGGACCTCTGGTTACGGAGGATGAGATCGAAAAGGCGGATTGGCACTATGTGGCTGCCGGTGGAAGGTTTTTCACCCCGGTGCCCGGCATGGCTCTGTTTGATGTCGTCACCTCCTTTGCCATGATAAGAAGCGGTCGTCTGATAACCATTCTGGGAGCGCTTGAGGTCTCGGAGAAGGGAGACCTGGCGAATTGGAACACTGGCGGCGGCGCCCTTGGCGGTACCATAGGCGGTGGAATGGACCTCGCCGTGGGAGCGAAGATGGTGATCATCACCATGGAGCATACCACCAAGGGGGGAAAGCCGAAGATAGTGAAGGAGTGTACCTACCCCCTCACCGCCAGAAGGTGTGTAGACTTGATCGTAACCGACCTGGCTGTGATCGAGGTTACTCCGGAGGGGCTTTCGCTAAAGGAGGTAGCCCCAGGTTGGACCGCGGAAGAAGTACAGGCATTAACCGAGCCCAGGCTTATTATGGCCCCTGACCTAAAGGAGATCGAGCTCTGACACGGAGTAAACTGCATCAAACCACCCCTAATACAATGTGATATAATTGGTCACACTTGACTTTAGAAGGCAAGGAGGAAGCTATGGCCTATCACAAGGTAACTATTACCCGGATACCCAGACTGCTAGTAGGTGCTAACGATCTCATTTTTGAGATTCGAGAGGGAAACTCTAAGCTGGGTGATCTAAGGGTAAGCCAAGGCAACCTTTTCTGGCTTCCTAGTGGCCACACTATTGGCTACAAACTTGAGTGGGCCGAGTTCGCGCAAATAGCTAAGAAACGGGGAACACGACGCCGTTATATCTACTAAGCTTCGATTAGTATGCAGGGGGTTATCGATGGAAGCAGGAAAGGGTCCCTTGGATCTGGAGAAAGAGGTTCTCAATGAAGGGCTATGTACCAGTTGTGGCGCCTGTGTAGGCCTCTGTCCCTATATCAAAGTAGTTAAGGATAGGGTGGCGGTGATCGAGCCCTGTGGCCTAACTGAAGGGAAATGCTATGATTTCTGCCCCCGAACCCTCACCGATATCGCTGCCCTGGATCGAGGGATATTTGGCAAAGAGCGCTCCGATTCCTCTCTCGGGTCCTATATCTCCATCGAGATGGCGCAGGCAAGGGATAGCCACGTCCGCTCTCGCGCTCAGTATGGGGGAGTTGTCTCCGCCCTTATGACCTATAGTATGAACCTGGGGGAGATAGGCGCCGCCGTGCTCACCAGGCCCTTCAACGGAGGTCTTATGCCCACATCGGCGGTGGTGGAAGAAAGCTCTCAGGTGCTGGGGTGTGCCGGGTCTAATTATGTCGCCTCTGCCACCCTGGCAGGGCTGAATAAAGAGATGAAGCAGCCCAGGGGTTCTATTGGCGTGGTGGGCATCCCCTGCCAGATTCTGGCTCTGAGGAAAATGCAGGCCTCAAACCACGAGACCGGGACAGGTGGGGTAAAGCTCGTTATCGGGCTTTTCTGCACCTGGGCATTATCCTATAAGGGGTTCTACGAATTCCTGCGGGGCAAGGTCGATCCCCCGCTCATCAAGCGACTCGACATCCCCCCTCCACCAGCCAACATCCTGGTGGTGGATACCGAAGCGGGCGCAATAGAATTCCCCCTGGATGAGATCAGGGAGTTCGTCAAGCCAACATGCGGGGTCTGCTTTGACATGACCTCCGAGTTCGCTGACATCTCGGTGGGAGTGGTGGAGGGAATGGAAGACTGGAACACCGTGATAGTTAGGACACCCGAGGGGGTGAGGCTCATTGAGAAGGGAAAGGCGGACGGGATAATTGAAACCAGGCCGCTGGAGGAGACACGCCTGGGCCATCTACGGGAGGCATCACTGCAGAAGAAAAGGAGGGCCATAGGCGAGATAGTGAGGCGGACTGGTGATGAGAGAAATCTCTTATACTTGCGCCTGAGCGATCAGGAGAGGGGAAAGTTCCTTTAGGAGTTCAAGATGTCAACACTGAAGATAGACCAGCCAGGTAAAAGCGTGCTCATGATGGGCAATGAAGCCATCGCCCGAGGAGCCATCGAAGCCGGGGTTGACTTCTGCGCCGCCTATCCGGGCACCCCTTCCTCAGAGATTCCAGAATCGCTGGCCCGTGTGGCGGAGCATTTCGGTTTGTATGCTGAATGGTCCACCAACGAGATGGTGGCGCTGGAAGCGGCAACGGCGGCTTCCCTCTCCGGGCTGAGGGCCATAGTGGCCATGAAACAGAACGGGGTCAATGTGTGCTCGGATTTCTTAATGACGATCAACCTGAGTGGCACCAAGGGTGGCCTTGTCTTCGTCGCCGCCGATGACCCATCAGCGATATCCAGCTCCAACGAACAGGACAGCCGGAACTTCGCTAGATTTGCCGACCTGCCTCTCGTGGAGCCGGCAACCTTTCAAGAGGCCAAGGAGATGACCAAGTGGGCCTTCGAGCTATCGGAAAGGGTTGGGCTGCCCTGCATATTAAGGAGCGTCACCAGGTTGTCCCACAGCAGGGGCAACGTCAAGCTCGGCGAGATCCTCGAGAGGAGAAGATCGGCTCGCTTTGAAGGGGTCTATATCTCTGGTGCCTTCGTCTCGGCACAGCACTCTGCACTGCATCAGAAATTGGAAAAGGCTCGGGAGGAGTTCGAAGGCTCCGAGTTCAACTGGTACGTTGGTCCGGAGGAGGCAAAGTTTGTCATAGTCACCAGCGGCAGTGGCTGGTTCTACTCGCAGGAAGCAGTGGCAGCGCTGGGACTCGATGGGCAGGTGGGGATTCTGAAACTAGGGACTACGTGGCCTCTACCTGAGAGATTCATCATTGACCACTTGAAGCAGGCCGCGGAGATACTTGTCGTTGAGGAGGTCGATCCCTTCCTGGAGCAGAACATAAAGGTTCTTCTGGCGGAGCAGACGAAGACGTTGGGGCTGATTGAGGTCTATGGTGCCAAGACAGGACATCTTCCAGGTTTTGGGGACATAAATCAGGACAAGGTAGGCAAGGCCCTGGCCAGCATAAGGGGGCTGGAATACCGAACCAGGGATGAAGCATATGCCAAGAGGGCAAGTGAGCTGGCGCTACCTGGCTTGCCCCCCAGAATGCCTACTTTTTGTGCCGGTTGCCCCCATCGAGCATCCCTGTGGGCCATAAAGGCCGCCTTGAAGCTGGATGGACGGAACGGATTTGTCACCGGTGACATCGGTTGCTACAGCCTGGGTGCAGGCCCGGCGGGCTTCTTTCAACTGAAGACCATTCATTGTATGGGGGCTGGAACCGGGCTGGCCAGCGGATTTGGCAAGCTAGGTCAGTTTGGCTTCGACCAACCGGTGGTCGCTGTATGCGGCGACTCCACCTTCTTCCATGCCGCCATTCCCGGCCTTATCAATGCCCGGTTCAACAACAGCGATATCCTGATGGTGGTGCTGGACAATGGCGGAACGGCGATGACCGGCTTTCAGCCCCATCCCAGCTCAGGGTTCGATGCCCTGGGCAGGCCAGCGCCGGTAGTGGAGATCGAGGAGGTCTGCAAAGCCATCGGTGTGGAGGTCAGGGTAAGGGATCCCTTTGAGGTGGACCAGGCTATAGAGGACCTTTATGACATGCTTCAGGAGGGTGGGGCCAAGGTGATGGTCTTCCGCCGGAGGTGCCACCTCGTCGAGTCTAAAGAAAAGGGGAGGAAAAGGGTCTTCGTCGATTTAGAAAAGTGCATTGGTGATGATTGTGGCTGCGCTCGGTTCTGCAGCAGAGTCTTCAATTGCCCCGGCATAATCTGGGACGCCGAGGCGGAGAAAGCCAAGATCGATGAGGTAGTATGCCCTGGCTGCGGAGTTTGCGCTACGCTCTGCCCAAGGGGGGCGATCGTCGTTGAAGGGGGATAAGAGATGGCTCTAGAGAAGGACCCGCTAAACCTGATTATAACCGGCGTCGGGGGCCAAGGGAACGTCCTGGCTTCGCAGATAGTGGCTTCAGCCGGTATAAAGGAGGGGCTCTACGTCACCGTGGGGGAGACCTACGGCGCTTCACAGAGAGGGGGGCCCGTGATGAGCCACGTTCGTTTCTCCTCACAGGCACAGTGCGGCCCCCTGATATCCGAGGGTCAGGCGGACATCGTGGTTGGAATGGAGCCCGTGGAAGCGTTGCGTGTAATCGCAGAATTCGGCAACCCCAAGACCAGGGTCATCGTTAATCCCAGACCTATCTATCCCATCTGGGTCCTCTCCGGGCAGGCCAAGTATCCACCCGTGGAAGAGGTTTTGGGGAAGCTGGAGGAGCTGGTGGACAGGGTTGAGGTGGTCAGGGTAACCGAGGACGGGGAGACACCCCTGCCTGCCAATGTGCTCATGATGGGCGCCTTAGCCGCCTCGGGTCTATTGCCTATTCCCATCGAATCCTTTGAGGAGGCGATGAGGGAGATACTAGCCCCAAAGGATGTCGAATTGAACCTCCATGCCTTCAGGAAAGGCGTGGCGGCAATAACAAGGGGCCTGACAAGGGACTGACTTCGTCCCTCTCACTTGATGGGAGATGGCAGGTAATGGCGAACAAGACAAAAGACTTTCTTCCGTTCGCCCTGAGCATGTCGAAGGGCGTTCATGGTTTGACAAGCCTGTCCTGAGCGGAGTCGAAGGGCTCACCACGAACGGCATGAAGTTGTAGGGTGGGTGCAGCACTGCGGAACCCACCACTTGATTGCTCGTGAATTCAAATTCCTCTCCCTTGAAGGGAGAGGCTAGGTGAGGGTGAAAAGAATAGACATGAATCCTAACACCGTTCATCTGCCACAGCAGGCCTGGTATGACAACAACGAGCTTGAACTTCAGTTTCCCGCCTCCTGGGATGTGACAACCTGCTACATGAGAGGCCACAACAGGCCGGCGCTGAGGGAACAAGGATTCCGAGAGGCATTCGCCAACCCCATAGGCACGAATCCGATACGAGAGCTTGCCCGGGGCAAAAGTGAGGTAGTTATCCTGTTTGACGACATGTCAAGGCACACCAGGGTGGCTGAGATTGTACCCTACGTTCTGGAGGAACTGGGGGCGGCTGGCATAAGGGACGACAGCATAAGATTTATTGCCGCCCTTGGTACTCATGGGGCGCTCACCCGCGTGGACTTCGCCAAGAAGCTAGGCGAGGCGGTGCTCGCTAGGTTTCCGGTCTACAACCATAATCCATATGAGAATTGCACTCTCTTGGGAAATACCAGCAGGGGAACCCCTGTGGCCATCAACAGTGAGTTCATGGGTTGCGATCTCAAGATCGGCATCGGCTGTATAGTTCCCCATCCCCTGACGGGGTTCAGTGGTGGGGGGAAGATCATCCTGCCTGGGATTGCCTCTATGGATGCCATCGCTCACAACCACGGCACCTTAACAGCGGAGGCTATGGCAAGAGGGGAGGACATCGGGACATGGATTGGCAAGTTCGAAGAGAACGAGCTGCGTCTTGATGCCGCTGAGGCGGCGAAGATGGCCGGGCTGGATATCAAGATAGACGCGGTCATAAATGGCCGGGGCGAGACGACAGCTCTTTTCGTCGGCGACCCCATCAGCGCCCATATCGAAGGCGTCAAGCTGGCTTGGGAGGTCTATGCGACACAGCCCGTCGAAGGCCAGGATATCGCTGTCATGAATACCTATGCCAAAGCCAACGAGGCATTCCTCGCCCTTCCTTTGAGTTCGCAGCTGCTCCGGGGGGGCGCGGGGGATTTGGTGCTTATCGCCAATGCGCCTGAGGGCCAGGTGACCCACTATCTCGCGGGAGCGTTTGGAAGAAAGACAGGCGGCAGGTTCTGGTTTCCGCGAACCACCCTACCCCCAAACATAACCAGGCTCATCATATTTACCCCCTACATCGACATAGCAGGCAGCAGTTGGGTGGCGACCCCTGAGTCCGTCGTCTGGGCGAAGACATGGCCCGAGGTGCTGGAAAGGCTCAGCGAAACCCACGGCGAAAGGGCAAGGGTGGCCGTAGTCCCCGATGCTACAATGCAGTTCTTCGCTGAGTGAATTCTAGCAATGTACCACCGCTAGGGGCTCTGGTGATTCTCAGGTGGCCTATGGGCAACTGCTACTTTCTCTGCACAGGAGCTGTTATCTGCCGGTAGAAAACCGTCGAGATAAGCTCCATAAGCTCGTTCATGCGCCCTTGCTCTATCTTCCTGATCATGTTCTCGACCATAGCCGTCGTCGTCTGTTCAATATCATCGGTTTCTATCTCGTACAGGGCCAGGAACCTCCCTCTCCCTTCTGTGGGGCTGTCGGTTTCATACCGGGTGGCACGGATGAATCCCGGTGTCTCCAGGATGTCTGGCACGTGGATGTTGTCATACCACTGGTTAAAATCCTTCTCCCGTGAGGGATCGGTGCAGTTGGTCTCCGCAACGAGAAGCCATCTCTCCATTTTGTTTCTCCTTTCTAGATCCCCACAGTTGCGCCAGGGACTTCTTGTGATAGTATAAGTATCGCAATTGGAATACGCAAGCGCTGCGGGGCAGTCAACCTCCTGGAGGTACAGATATTTTGGAGTGCATGGCCTCGGCTAGACACCACCGCCGACGAGGCCGGTGTGTGTCCCAAAAGAGGAACGCTGTCTTGTTCGTTTCTTGGAGCCTTTGACCAAGAGGTCTGCCTCGTGATAGACTAGCACGGCCAGTCTGAATAGGAGAGAGTAAGCGGCGAAGAGGAAAAGGAAATGAGAAAGCTAGCAATTGTGTCGATTCTGTTGTTGGCACTGGCGCTTGTCAGCAGCACCGTGAGCTGTGCTCAACACGAAATAGCGTCCACTGTCTTGCATTGGACAGGCGACGAAACTGTGCACACAGCTTACGGGCCTATTAAGGGCTTTGAAGATGAAGCTGGGACCTGGGTCTGGAAGGCCATCCCCTATGCGAAGCCGCCTGCTGGCGACCTGCGCTGGAAGGCACCGCAGGACCCCGATCCTTGGAACGTAACGCGAAAGGAAACAGAGTTTTGCAGTGAATGCACCCAGTATAACATCTTCAACTCAGTAGTAGGTGATGAAGACTGCCTCTATCTAAACATATGGCGCCCTCAGTCCGAAGAGAGCAATCTACCTGTGTTCTTCTGGATACATGGGGGAGGAAACAGTCTGGGCACTGCCTCAGATGAAGGATACAACGGTGCAAGAATCGCCAGCAAATCGAATATGGTGGTGGTGACTGTGAACTACAGGCTCGGGCCCATGGGTTGGTTCGCTCACGAATCACTCAGAACCGGTGAACCTGGCGACGAAACTGACGATTCCGGCAACTATGGCACATTGGACCTAATAAAGGCACTTGAATGGGTGCAGGGCAACATCGAAGCCTTCGGCGGAGAGCCCGATAGTGTTACAATTGCCGGGGAGTCGGCAGGAGCTATTAACGTTTTTTCTCTCTTGATCTCTCCGCCTGCCCAAAACCTTTTTCACAAGGCCATTGCTCAGAGTGGCTTCCCTGTTTCCAACCAAGTCGCCGGCGGTGAAGCGAGTGCCCGCAGTGTGATCACGAAGCTCTTGGTGAATGATGGAATTGCCGCTGACCAGGCGGCGGCAGAGACGTATCTGGATAGCATGACCAATAATGAAGTTGAAGCCTATTTAAGATCAAAAACAGCCGCCGAATTGCTGGAAAGATACGAATCATCGTTCTTCAGCATGATCACATTCCCTTACATTTTTGAAGACGGAACGGTTATCCCAGATACTGGATTTGACACATTCGAGACTGGAACCTATCCAGGCAAGGTGCCGATTATTCTGGGAAGCACTAAGGAAGAGACCAAGCTGTTCCTTTTCGTGGACTCTCTCGTGGATCCGTCGTTTCGTGGGAAAGACGAACTATATCAGATTGTGGCGTCCTATAGCAGTGACCTTTGGAAGGCTGTAGGTGTAGACAACGTGGCAAGGAATCTTAGGTCACACCTGGACCAGCCCGATGTCTATGTTTATCAGTTCCTCTGGGGGGCAGTAGGGGACACTGGCGAAAGCGTTATTCCAGACCCATGGGGCTTCAAACTCGGTGCATCCCATTCCTTGGATGTACCCTTTTTCTTCGGCAGCGATATCTGGAATGGCCCGATGAGCCTCCTGGCATTTACGGAGAAGAACCGTCCAGGCAGGGAGGCGCTCTCCGACGCCATGATGTCTTATGTTGCACAGTTCGCGCGGACGGGAGACCCGAACGAGCCCGGGGCGGGCCTTACTGAATGGAAGCCGTGGTCGAACGGCGTGGATGAACCGAAGTGCATTCTACTAGACGCAAATGAAGACGAGGCCAAAATTGTGATGTCCACAGTAGAACTGACACAATCAGGCATCAAAGAGACGATGGAATCTGAGGTTCCTGAATCACTGTATTCGGAGGCGCTGCAATTCATCGACAAAATGAGTGAGAGGTTTGAGATAGACCTGACGCTGCCCTAGCTCAGCCCGCCAAACCTGACCCTTCCTAGATTCACCCTATCTATAGGTGGCAACTTTCTGTGCTGAACCCTGACCTGGGCTGAGGCCAGCGCTACCTACGCCCACAAATACCGTAGGTATTGCATGCCCCGACCCTCGCCGGGGTCGTAGGCTATACTTTTCGTTGACACTTCCCCCGTCAACGCTGCCCCACACGTGACCCCGAATATCGGTTATTATAGTGAGAGGCGTTCTCGCCTGAAGTAGATATGGAGGTGGAAACTCATGACTAAGCCCTTTGAGATATGGAAGGACGTCTATATGGTTGGTGATTCTGAGCTCTCCGATCTCTACGATTGCTGTGTATACCTGCTTGATGCTGGCGACCTGGTGCTTATCGATTCGGGGGCGGGTAGGAGCTTCGATAAGCTTGTTTCCAACATCGAAAGGCTTGGCTTCGAGCCGAAGAGACTTAAGGCCATCCTGGTAACCCATGCCCATATCGACCACATCGGCTCGCTGCACCGTTTTCAGAAGGCGTTCGGCGTTCAGGTCATAGCTCACGAGCTTGATGCAGGGGCTATAGAGGAGGGGACGGAGGTAGCCGCTGAGGCCTACGGCGTGGATTACACCCCCTGCCGTGTCGATCTGAGAATTCAAGGCTCTGAGGAGGTCTTGCGTTTGGGAAAATACGAACTCAAAGTGGTCCATATTCCAGGTCACACGGCAGGGAGCATTGCCGCATATTTGGACACGGACAACAAGAGAGTATTGTTCGGGCAGGACATTCATGGCCCCTATTATCGCGAATGGGGGGCGGATCCGGCGCTGGCTAGGCTATCACTGCAGAAACTCCTGGAGCTAGAGGCGGACATACTGTGTGAGGGCCACTTTGGGATCTACCAGCCGGCAGCAGCGGTGGAAAGATATATTCGGGGGTACCTCGATAGCCTGTAGCAAGGCAGGCTTAGGTCCAGGACAGGCTAGCTAGACAAATCTTGGTAGTGGGTCATTTTCTTTAAGCATGAACCTTGGCGTAAGTCTGTTTGGTTTTTGTTCGGGCTTTTAGAGAAATAGCTAGGTCGAGAGCATTCGCAACTTTAAAAAATGTGCTAAGTGTAGTATTGCAATCACCCTTTTCCAATCTGGATATGGCAGGTTGTTTTGTTCCAACAATCGTAGCCAGCTGCGTTTGACTGATCCGCAATTCGTTTCTGCGCTCTATCAAACCCGCTATCAGGTTATATTTAGGCTTTAAAGCCTCGTATTCCTTGCGGACTTCTGGGTCTTTAAGTAATTCTGCCTCAAACTCTTTATAGTTTGTAGCTTTTTTGTTTGTCATCTTGCTGCCCACCCATCTAGAACTGCCCATATTATATAACATATGTGTTATATTGTCAATACCTTGATTCATAATCATTCATTCTTCGAATGGCTAAATTCTTATCACTTTCTGGTATTTTGTCTTCCTTAGGCTTGTTCGCATGGAAACCTACTCGACGTTGAACACCGGTTTGCGTTTCTCCACAAAGGCCCGCATTCCCTCCGTCGCATCAGGATGCTCTGCGCAACTGCAAAGACCTACTCGCTCCCGCTCGATATGCGTCTCGAACGATGTATTGAATGAGTCAGTAAGCAAGTGCTTCGACCATCCGAAGGAGCTGAGCGAACGGTTTGCCAGTTCGCGAGCCATGTTCATTGCTTCTTCCAGAGCCTGTCCATCCTCCACAACCTCTGTTGTTAACCCCCAGGCCAGGGCCTGTTCGGATGAGATGGGACGGTCGAACGCTGCGATTTCAAGCGCACGAGCCAACCCTACAATTCGGGGGAGCGTAAATGTACCGCCACCATCGATGCACAGCCCATTTGAAGTGTACGCTTGTTGGAAAACGGCAGAACGTGCCATAACCCTGAAATCGCAGGCTAAGGCAACCGTGAATCCGGCGCCAGCCGCTATCCCGTTCACTGCTGCTATGACCGGTTTCCTCATCCGGCGAATCTCCAGCACCGCCTGGTGGAGGCGAGCAGCCAATTCGTGAAAGGCGGCTGAAGGCCCATGTGGAAAGCTGAGCGCCCACTTCAAATCACCGCCCGCACAGAAGCCTTTGCCCTCGCCTGAGATCACTACGCCCCGCACACTATTATCTGCTGAGAGTGAAATGACGTAGTTCATACACTGTTGGGCCATATCGAGATCGAGTGCGTTGTATACCTCTGGCCGGTTTAGTAAGAGTTGAGCGATTTGTCCGTCTCGTCTAAGTTCTACCTTTTCTGCCATTTCCTTCACCTCCGTATGAAGATTGGGATTTCGCGCAAGAGCCGCCGACCAAGCGTCTGTGTTCTTGCTCAGATCTCTGAGGCCAAGAGACCATATGGATAAGGGGGTTTTCTCCCTCAGAAGCCGGGTTTCTCAGGGTTTCCTTTTCGTGCTGAGCGGGCCCATTTCGGCCTCCGACATTATTCTTGGCAAACTGGCGACGACTCGATCCCTTAATCCTGTATAAGTATGTTCACTTGCAACCACGCCCGTCATAATCCGGGCAAAGGTCTCGCTTTTTGAGATCATCATCACGCCAAGCTCGAGCACGTCAGGATTGTAAATGAATTCAAAAAGCCGGCATGCTTCAACAAGATCCGGATAATATGCCTTTCTCCATAGAACATCGAATTTGGCTGGATTCCCGGCTACGATGGCCTCGGCTGCAAGCTCGGCTCCCCAAATCGCATAACGTATGCCTTCCCCCAGTATAGGGTCAACGTGTCCGGCGGCATCACCTATGAGAATCCAGTTCCTTCCTGAACAGGGGATTTCATAGAACTCTTCGTCTATTATCGCTGGAATCAGTGCTCCAAAGGGGGAAATCTTGTCTATACTCGGGCAGTAGTCTTCGATGAACTCATTCAGATAGCCCGTCAGTTTCCGGGCGTGTTTCGGATCTGTAGCAACTCCGATGCTTGAATGCGTCTCCCGCGGGAATATCCAGGCGTAACCTTGACAACCTTTGAGGAATCTAATGACGCTGTAATCCCTCTCCACACCTCGTGCAAAGTAGCCGATGCAGGCAGCCAGGTTCCCTCTCGGTATGCGGCCGACGGTCGCCCTGCGCACCACACTGTGCGCTCCGTCAGATCCTATTACCAGAGTCGAACGGTATTCTCCCTTCTGTGTCCGGATAAGCCAACCATCCGGTTTCTCTTCTATGTCGGTGACCCTTTCCTCAATTAGCTTGGCACCGCTGTCCACAGCCTTTTGCAGTAGGTATTTGTCGAGGTGCTCTCTCGATACATTCATTATCCCTTGCACAGAAACCATAGCCTCTTTACCTTCGGGTGATATCAACAACATCTTATGGACAAATCTGTATGAAGAGGGAACACCTTTCAGCAGAGGGAACCTGTCCAGGGTGAAAGGGGTAACACCCCCACCACAGGGTTTCTCTCGTGGATGTGAATCATCGTAGATGGCGGCATAGATTCCGTTTTGAGCCAAACGGTATCCTAGGTATGCCCCGGCTGGTCCAGCACCGACGATGGCGATATCCTCTACCATTTCATACTCTATCCACCACTTTCAACTGTGAACCTGGCCACCCTGGGTGCTTCCAGAAACTGCCACCTGCCTTGCACGCCGCAGTCCAGTGCGGCCACTTCGATGTGCAGCATAGCGATTCCGCAATCCAGCCGCTTAGATATGCCGAAGGTAAACCTGGGATTGTTCACCGAGACGGTAATACTGTTTGGTTCAACGTGAAAACGCCAGGGCTGCCTGTTGATGGCTGAAGGAGCGAGCCTAGCTGCTTCCAGAGCCGATTTCATCCAATGGAGCAACTCCGTCTGATCCAGCCCGGTAACCAGCTCTGCCAGGGGCTTGCGCTGGTGGTTCCGACCAAAGCCTGTCATTATCCTTTCTTCCAGTGACAAGTCTTCTACGGCGTGACCAACGGGAGTTACCGACAGAACCCTTTCGTTTTTGGCGGTGCCGATAACGGATGCTGCGACTTTTGGGCGGAAAAAGCCGGCCACCCAGCAGGTCGCCAGGTCCATAGCTGTCGCCTCCAGGATAATGCCTTCTCCTAGATAGCCAACCTTCTCCTGAATATAGGGGTCATCCATATCGCCAATAAAGGCGATAAGGGCAGGTGCACCCTTGACCTTACCGTAGGGGCCGATAGCACCCTTGAGAATCCTATCGGGGGATTGTGTTACCAGCTCTGCACGAGCCTCTGGAAAGGGTCTGAATTCACTGCAAATTGTTTGTAAGTGGGCCAATAGGCTTGAGTCCAACTCGGTAGAGTCAAACCTGCGCCGGGACCTTCTGTGAGGAATCGGAGCGTGCCATCTTGAGAACGGGATATCCATTTATCATGCCACCTCCCCTAAGAGCATGATGTCACTTTTTGGGCAAAACTGCAACTGAAGGGGTGAGGCGCGGAGCGTCTCGCTCGCCGGCTAAACCATCAGCGTAGTCGCGAGCAGGTGGCCGACTGCTCTATCCTTCCAGCCTGGACTTGACGACTTCATAGCCTCTGGCCATTACATCGTCGTGGTTCTTCTCCAGCAACGCTCTGACGAAGGGGAGTTTGCCCAGGAGGTTGAGGATTGGACTGGTGGTGCCCACGTCCCAGTAGAACGTGGACATCGTTCCCCCGTCCTGGGATTCCAGCACCCATTTCCCGGTGCCCACCAGATCCCCCGATGACCTCATCTCTATCAGGTTGGGTGGCTGGAATGCTGTGACCTCTATCGTGAAACGAAGGGTGTAGGGCAGGGCCCCTTTTACCTCACAATCAACTACTGAGCTGAGTTGCAGCCTGGACTCAGGACCGCGAATCTTGGCCTTCTTTAAGTCCTGCGACCATGTAGGGTAAGCCTCCATGTTTGCCGCCTCTTCCCATACCCGTTCCACCGGGACCTGGAAGAACCATTTCGTGACGAAGTGATACATCTTCATTTGCCGCTTCTTCCGGCGACGGCTAGGAGTCCCCTTCGCTCCAAATCTCCTACCATATCCTTCAGACCGAGTTGCTCAAGCTTGGCTCGCGTCTGCAGGCCCGTTGCCACATCCCATCCCCTGAGGCTGTAGTACTCATCCTTCACCTCTTCGAATTTCTCTCTGTCAAGCACTGCGCCCTTTTTGCTTACCACTTCGTCACCCTTCCCCGGTGACAGCAATTCAGGATTGTGTAGATCGAACTTCAGGGGCTTGGTATAGTTGTACTCGGAAATCCTATCGCATTCTCTCCCTCTGTGGCCTTCCCTGGCAAGTACCGCCCTTTGGACGTTGAATATGCGCTCACCTATTCTGTAGAGGCCGTCCTCATCTATTTCATTTCCGGTGACCGCAGAGAGGATCTTGCTTTCAATAGTAGGGTCACCCACATGGTCTGCGGTCTGTATGGAGAACATAATCGGGTACAGATAGCTGCAAAGGATGAGGCTGTCTTTGGCGCACTCGCGGTCCTGGATCATTCTCGCTGCCAGGGCTTTCCCCTCATAGGTGGTGAAGTCCACCGCCGCCTCGCTCCCCAACAATCTCTTGCCGATGGCACGGAATACATCGTTAGAAACAAACGCGCCCTCTTGCTTATAGACCCACATCAGCCAAAGACTCAGAGAACCAAGCTCATTTAGCTGGCCCATGGGCTGCCTCGGTTCCATGGCGTACAGTAGCCCGGTACTGATATACATCCTGGGGCCATCTATCAGGGCGAAGTGACCGCTGTCGGTGATGTAGTCAGTGAGCAATTCTTTGGCCCCCTGTCCCACCATATCGGCTGCCCTTATAGTCCCCTGAGCAAGGATATCCCCAATGCCATCCCTGAGCCCGATCTTCCTCGCCAGGGTCTCTATGAACTCAAGGCTCCCTTGTTTCGAAAGCGGGATGCCAGTGTTTTCATCGGTCAGAATGCCTGCCTGGTGGCACTTTGAGAGCCACTGCATCATTACGTCCATCTGGTGAGTATCAACCCCATATTCATTACAAATCATATTTGCAAAGAACGGGACCTCGTTCCATTCCCCGTAGTACTTGCGGGCCCGCAGTACATAGAAGGTAGCCGAGCCGCACATGTATTTGCCTACCTTGCCATTTGATGCCTTGTAAGTCCCTCTGAAGCAGAACCCGCCTGTGCAACCGTAGCAATAGTCTTTCTTCAACTTCATCCCCACGTCTGTTCCGGGCGTTATCCCCATGCCGAACCCTTTTCGCAATTCACGGGCATAGTTGGCCAGCTCTCGGTACCTTTGAGGGTTGGCAGCCTTTGCCTCGCCGCTGCCCCTCACTGCGACGGCCTTCAGTTTCTTGGAACCCATGACAGCTCCAAGGCCACTGGACCCACTGGCATCTTTATCCGCGAGGACAGAGGCAAAAGTGACCATGTTCTCCCCGGCGGGACCGGTGGCCACAACGTTTACCGAGCTTCCTAGCTGCTCTTTCAGGATTTCCCGAGTTTCCACCGTGCTCTTCCCCCAGAGGGCGGAGGCATCTCTGATCTCAACATTATCGTCCTGTATGAGAATATAGACTGGTTTCTCTGATCTACCTTGAACCACGAGCGCATCGTAGCCCGCGAGCTTAAGCTGGGCACCCCAATTTCCCCCTAGATTGCTGTAGTTGAAGTACTCGGGGGTAGTGAGGGAAGATTTACCACAGATTTGCCATCTGGAGCCACTGACCCCTTTGAACCCCGCCAGGGGCCCAGTAGCAAATATCAGCCGGTTTTCGGGATCGAAGGCCCTGACCTCTGGCGGTACCTCGTCCCAGTAAACCTTGGTGGCAATACCTCTCCCTCCGAGAAATCTGTCGGCATAATCCAGGGTCGGCATCCGGGTTACGCTTTCCGAAGATAGGTCAACCCTGAGGATTTCTCCCGCATATCCGCATTGGCCTGTCACTTTGAGACCTCTTGACGACAATACCGTTTGACGCTAACGTCCTTTGAATATCGGCTCTCTCTTCTCCCAGATGGAGCTTATCCCCTCTTTGAAATCCTCGGTAGCGAAGAGGATGTTCATGATATAGACTTCATAGTCCATGTGCGCTGCCATATCGTGTTCGTGCAGTCCTTTGTACATGGCAGCTTTTGTCATCGCCACCGCCAGCGGGGCATTCTTGGCTATCTTGGTCGCCATTTCTCTGGCTGTCGCCATCAGGTTCTCATGAGGCACAACCTTGTTCACCAAGCCTATCCTCTCCGCCTCCCGAGCATCGATCGGGTCGCAGATCAGCGCCAACTCCAGGGCTTTGGTCAGCCCGACGGCGCGCGGCAGAAGATAGGTACCAGCGCCATCGGGCATGAGGCCCCGTTTTACCTGAGGCATGCTGAACTCAGCGTTCTCTGAGGCAACCTTCAAATCACAAGCTAAAGCCAGAATGAAGGCCCCGCCAATTGCCATACCGTTTACTGCAGCGATCACCGGCTTGGGCATACTCTGGATTTTGAGCACGACAGTCAGAAAGCTTCTCTCACTGTGAGTCACCATGCGCCCCCTAACCGTACTTGCTATCGGCGGCAGATTCTCAAAATCCATCGTTGCCACCCAGTTGAGATCAATTCCCGAGGAGAAAGCCCTACCCGCACCGGTCAAGATAATCGCCTTGATTTCCTTATCTTTGCCTGCCTCGTCAAACGCCATATCGATCTCACCCGTCATTTCCATATTAAAGGCATTAAGCTTCTCAGGACGATTGAGGGTTATTGTCGCCACCCCGTCCTTCTTCTCAAGCAGAACCATCTTGTAAGGCATTTTCTACCCCCTTTTCGTTTCTTGAGGCATCACAGGACATCATTGTACACTAGGCAGCGTTATTATTGAAACTACTTCTTTGTGAGGAGAGGTTGAGTAGGATGTGATTGGCGAAGCCCAAATTGCAACTGGAAGCGCGCGATGAAACGAGGGAGAGTTTTCTCTTATTCTGGCAAAGTCTCTTCTTGATGCCGATATTCTAGATTACCTTCCCGGGGCAACTAGGTCAGCACAATATCAAGCCCCACCCTGTCAACAGCATAAGGCCTGCTTTGGTAGTGTTTCTGCTACGACAGCTCGATCTCTTTTAGGTCCGGCGCTGTAATAAGCTTAGGCTCGGTCAATTCTTGCACTTCCTCCGCTGTCCAGCCGGGGGCTACCTCCCTTAGCAAAAGCCCTTCGGGTGTAACCTTGATCACAGCCAGATCGGTTACGATCAGGTCCACACACTCCTTGGCGGTGAGGGGATAGGTGCATTCCTTGACTATCCGTGGCTTTCCCTCCTTGGTGTTGTGCTCCATGGTGACGATCACACTTTTCGACCCGAAGGCCAAATCCATTGCACCGCCTATGGTACCGCCATGGGCACCTCCGGTGCTCCAGTTTGCCAGGTCCCCCCTCTCCGAGACTTGCAGCCCCCCGAGAATGGCGATCATGCGACCACTCCTTATCATGGCGAAGGAGGTCATGACATCAAAGCAGGCCATGCCAGGCGCTGGGATCCAAAACCTTCCGATAGCATCGTGATAGTGAAAATCTGCCTTCTCTAGCTCACCCGCCGGGACCAGAGGGCCGTAACCTATGGCACCATTCTCGGTTTGAAAGATGACGCCCTCGGCTGCATGGAGGGCACAAAGATTCGGAATGCCTAATCCCAAGTTGACATAGTCGCCGTCCTTCAGTTCTTTTGCCGCCCTCATCGCTATGGTATCTCTATCAAGTCTCTGTTTCATCTCCTAGCCTCCCTTAGAGTCTCCGATTGCTGCCTACCCGAACATCAGCTTCCGGGCGGGCTCGATCGAATGCAACTCGTATATCATCTCTTTCAGTTTCCGTGCAGTGGCCAACCCCTCTTCAGGGATCTCCACGATGCGGTCTACAAATATTCCCGCGGTTATGACGTGCTCAGCGTCGATCTCACCCACCTCCAGCAGTTCATCCACCTCAGCGATGGTGAAATCAGCCGCCATTGCCATCACCGGGCCGTCTCCTCTGAAAACCCCCTTGTACACTAGATTGCCCAGCCTGTCTGCCTTGTGCGCTGAGACGAAGGCGTAATCGAGCCTTATCGGCTTCTCCAGGATGTACTCCCTGCCATCTATAACCCTCTTCTCCTTCCCTTCCTCCACAACGGTACCGACGCCAACAGGGTTGTAGATGCCACCGAGGCGGGCGGCACCGGCATAGAGCCTTGAAGACAGGGTCCCTATGGTGGTCTGCTCCACCTCCAGCCCCTTTGCCACGTATTCTTCTACAAAAGCCACGCCACCTAGATGCGCGATACCTACCACAGGGGTTATTAGCTTCTTCATCTGGGGAAGCAGGACTGCGGGCATGACAGCCTTGTCCTCGCTGAAGATCATGGGTATGAAGCAGTGAGTAACTACGGTGAGGTCCTTTACACCCTTCCTCTTGAGAGCAGCAATCAAGTTCTGGGCAGTGGCAGCGATCGCCCAGGAATCCATGCCGATACAGGCACCATCAGGGATATCCGCCACTGCCTCATCGAAACTACTAGATACCTTGTTCAGCATCTATGACTCCTCCTTTCTCCGGGGTGCTAAGCCCTGTCGGGGGGGATCTCTAGAATGCGATCTGCAAAAATTCCTGGGGTCACCATATGCTCGGCGTCGATCTCTCCCACCTCCACTATCCTTTCCTCAACATCGCCCAGCCTGTCAGCCTTATGACCTGCGATAAGGGCGTAATCAGGACCGTCTCGTAATTGGGTGTTAGACACCTTTTACCATGTAGGGCTGGGCTTGTCAACAGGGCGTACTCGTCCTCATGATTGGTGGCAGAGCAATGGTGGTTGTCTCTTCGAACCGGGTGTCGCCCACGAATATACTTCATCTCTTCGGGCAACTCGGCACAGAGCTGGAGGGAATGGACAACGGCCACGAGAGGTGTTTTGCCTGACGATGTACAGCCCTTAAGGGGGTAAGCTGGAGCCGACCTACTATAGGGGTTTCATGAAATGGAGAGCTGTTCGACTCCTACCACCTGACAGGAATAGGCTCTTCTGCAGGGAAATCGGGGGGCGGGGTCAACTCTATGTGCAGATCCTCGACCACCTGCTGGCGCAGTGCTCCCAGGAGTTTGTAAAGCTGTTGCTGCTCCTCTGCTGACAAGGCGGGCGCGGTCTCTCTGATCAGGCCTTTGATCACCGCTATTCCGACACCGCAGGCCTCCTCACCCTTGGCAGTTAGCTTGATCTCTGTGAAGGGGCGTCCCTTACGCTTGGGTATCCTTGATACGAGGCCTTCCTCTTCCATTCTGTTGAGCAATCCTGTAACGCTCTGACTTTGGCGAGAGAGAAAGCGGGCGATCTCAGCGGTGGTCAATAGGCCGGGGTAGTCCCTGCAAATCCACAGAACACCTACCTTCTCAGGTGTTAGACCTACCTTGGCGAGTCTAGTCTCGGCTGCCTTGTCCATCACGGACCAGGTTTGGCGAAGCAGAGCCCAGATAGTGAGAGTTCTGTCTGAAAGCTGAAGATCGTACATCGGATGCCTCCTATGTTTTAATTGCGACCGGCGGTGCGCCGCTGGCCATAGCCTGGGTGCTCTCTCAGCCCTACTTGATCCCCGGAGTATTCATCCTCCGGCGGCCAGCGACTGTATTCTCCCCCGGTGTCGTATCTGATCGTATACAAGTGTACGCGCATAGGATTAAGAACCGATTACGGACAGCTGGGTGGAAATTACGAAGAGCTTACAAGTAGATTACAATCCAGGACGGATCGAACAATCTTGTTGGCTACTCTAATGTTGAGTTTGTATGCCGTGCTGAATTATACTAGGGGAGGATGAGTAGGAAATCAGGATGATTGAGGTCAACCATATTGGAGAAGTTATCCAAATCAAGATGGGCCGCGAGGTCGGTGGACAAGTACTTTACTGGGTTGCGGCGCACCTTGTTGATGGACTCCTTATTGATACGGGCTGTAGGCATACAGCAGAGGAACTGGCTGATTTTCTGGAGGGGCAATATCTCCAGTTTGCCGTAAACACACATCATCACGAGGACCATGTCGGTGCTAACTATATCCTGAAGAAGAAGTTTGACATCAAGATATTTGCGTCCCGTAAATCGCTTCCACTGATAAACCAGGTCCCGAAGCTGCACCCGTATCAGGAGAGGGTTTGGGGCTATCCGGAGCCAACTGAGGTGGATTGCTTGCCCGAGGCAATAGAAACTGATCATTTCCATTTTGATGTGGTGGAGACTCCTGGGCACTGCAAAGGACACGTAGCATTAGTGGAACCTACAAAGGGTTGGTGCTTCTCTGGAGACCTCTTTGTGTCACGAGAGCCAAAGGCTATTCGCCCAGAGGATGACATAACAGAGATCACAAGGTCAATGAAAAAGCTTGTCGATCTCAAAACCGATAAGCTTATTCTATTTACCTCCCTGGGCAATGTGGTGCCGGAGGGTCGCGTGGCTCTTCAATCATGCATAGAGTACTTCCGGGACTTGTCGCACAGGGCAAAACAGCTTGAGAAAAAGGGACTCTCGATAAGCGCCATCCGAGATGAACTTTTCGGTGGTGAAAGCTCTCTCGCTGGACCTACGAAGGGAGACTTCTCGGCTGAAAACATGGTCCGAGCTGTCCTTCGTGCAAAGATTTAGGATTCAGCGAGCGATCATCAGCACCGCTGCTAACTAACTCAAGCCCCACTATTGACATTCTCAGCAGCCTGTGGTAAATGGTAGTACGCTTGCCATGCAATGCTCTCTGGTTTTTCCCCCTTGCCATTTTCGCTCTGCCCGCCGCGACGAGCAGAGATTGGTGTCGCCCCGCAGGGGGCAAGAGCCGGGGGCAATCGGCAAACCATCTCGATCGCGGGGTGAGTTATGAAGAGGAGGATAACCATGAAGGACAAGCAAGCAATCGAGGAGGCCCTGGGAAGGAGACTTCTTCTGGGGGAAAGCCTCGCCCGTAACAGCCGCAAGTTTCCCGACAAGGAGGCCCTGATATATGGAGAGACGCGCCTGACCTACAAGCAGTTCAACGCTCGCGTCAATCGACTGGCCCATGCTTTCTTGGATCTCGGCATCAAGAAGGGGAGCAAGGTTGCCATACTGGCGTTTAACTGCAACCAGTTTATGGAGGCCTACTTTGCCCTGGCCAAGATAGGGGCAGTGGCCGTGCCACTGAACTTCCGCCTCCATGTAGAAGAGCTGACATACATCGTAAGCCACTCGGAGGCAGAGGCCTTCATCATGGGGGAGGCCTTTGTGGACACCGTTAGGGGCATCCAAAAAGACCTCCCTCGGGTAAAGAACTATATTTCGATCACGGACAAGCCGGTGGCGGGCATGCTGCACTTCGAGTCCTGGATTGCCAAGTACCCCGATGATGAACCGCTGATTCTCGTCGATGAAGACGATCCAGTATTCATAATGTACACCGCGGGAACCACCGGCAGGCCCAAGGGGGCCGTACTGACACATAAGAATGAAATAGTGATGTGGATGATAGCGTCTTCTGTTGTGCTCTCCGAGCCCGAACTTGGCGATGTTTGGAACTATAAGGCTTTCAGCGCTCCTCCGGTATTCCATCTTGCAGCCTTCGGTTACTGCCAGTTCATATTCTTCCTGGGCGGAACTGTAGTGTTGCCCACAGAGGTTTTCAATCCAGCCTATATCATGGAGACCATCGAAAAGGAGAGGATCAACACAATTCTCCTGATACCCGCCATGGCCTTCTTCCTGCTGCAGTTGCCCGATCTGGACAAATACGATACCAGTTCCCTCCAGGTTTGGGCGACAGGAGCGGCCATTCTGCCTACAGAGACCCGGAAGCAGATCATGAAGTACTTCCCCAATGTCAAGATCTTTGATTTGTTCGGGCAGACCGAGATGAGTCCGCTGGTTTCAGCTCTTAGGCACAGCGAATCCCAGGGGCGAGAGACATCGGTGGGCAAAGCCCTCCCCTTCATCGAGATACGAGTCGTTGATGACAACGATAATGATGTCCCCGTGGGAACGGTCGGTGAAGCGATCTACCGGGGACCGACGGTGATGAAGGAGTACTATAAGGCTCCTGAGGCTACTGCGGAAGCTATGAAGGGCGGGTGGTTTCACTCCGGTGATCTGGTCAGGCGGGATGAAGAAGGTTTTATTTATATCGTGGACCGAAAGAAGGACATGATCATCAGCGGGGCGGAGAATATCTACCCGGCCGAGATCGAGGAGGTCCTCTATAAGCATCCCAAGATCCTTGAGTGTGCGGTTATCGGGGTTCACGATGAGGAGTGGGGCGAATCCGTCAAATGCTGCATCGTCTGCAAGCCGGGGGAGGAGATGACCGGGGAGGAGGTCGTGGAGTTTTGCAAGGAGTATCTAGCCAGCTACAAGAAGCCCAAATCGGTGGAGTTCATGGATGCCCTTCCCCGTAACCCCGCGGGAAAGGTGCTGAAGACGGTCCTCCGGGAGAAGTATGGCAAGTCGGTCACATACTAGACGAAAGATTCCATGCAGTCACCCTCATCCTTCGACAAGCTCAGGACAGGCTCTAACCTCTCCCATCAAGGGAGGGGAATTCACCCTCCTCCTGTCAAAGGAGAGGGTTTCCAGGAGCATAATCTGTGACATTGACGCCCAAGCTCAAAGGTGGTACAGTCGGCCCAGCCGACAAATAACAGAATAGAAAAGAGGACGGAATACCATGGTAGGGATTACATCTTATGGCGCTTATGTTCCTCTATACCGGATAAACCGCATGACTATCTATCAAGCCTTGGGGTGGCTCAATCCGGCATCTCTCCTGCCCGGGGAAAAGGCGGTAGCCAATTATGATGAGGATAGCCTTACTATGGCAGTGGCTTCGGCCATGGATTGCCTGACCGGGGTTGAACGGGAGAAGATCGACGGGCTATTCTTTGCCACCACCACCACACCCTACAAGGAGAGGCAGAATGCGGGGATAATCGCCACCGCCCTCGACCTCCGCTCTGAAATCCGAACCTCCGACTTCACCACCTCTATCAAGGCTGGAACCGGTGCCCTGATTTCTGCCTACGATGCTGTGACATCGGGTTCAGCCAAGAGCGTCATGGTATGTGGCTCCGATTGCCGTCTGGGGAAACCCGGCGGCTTTCAAGAGGAGATCTACGGGGATGGTGCCGCAGCTTTCCTTTTGGGCGATACGGGGGTGATCGCCAGCGTTGAGGGCACCTATTCCATCTCCTATGACTTCGTGGACACCTGGAGGGCCGCGGAGGATAGGTACAATCGTGCCTCGGAGGATAGATGGATCCGAGATGAGGGCTACAGCAAGTTCATCTCCGAGGCTGTCTCCGGGCTGCTGAACAAATACAGCCTTGCGCCTAAAGACTTCGCCAAGGTGGTGTACCCCTGTCTCTATGTGAGAGCCCATGCAGACATAGGGAAGAGGTTGGGGTTTGAACCGGCCCAAATACAGGACCACATGTTTACCGCAATGGGCAACACCGGCACCGCCTACACCCTCATGATACTGGTGGCTGCACTTGAGGATGCCAAGCCCGGGGATAAGATACTCGTTGCCAGCTATGGAAATGGAAGCGATGCCCTATTCCTCCAGGTGACCGACGAAATAGAGAAGGCCAGAGACAGAAGGGGGATCAAAGGACACCTCGCTTCCAAGAAAGACTTGGGCAGCTATGAGAAATACACCACATTCCGTGGAATACTCGATATAGATACCGGGGGTCGTGGTGAAGAAATCGCTGCCACCCAGCTGACGACGTTGTGGAGAGAACGCAAGATGATCCTCGGCCTTTGTGGGTCGAAGTGCAGGAGCTGCGGCACCCCACAATATCCCCCACAGCAGATATGTGCCAACCCTAAATGTGGAGCCATTAATGAGATGGAGGACTATCGCTTCTCCGATAAGAAGGGAAGTTTGTTCACCTATACCGGGGATCTTCTGGCTTTCAGTCCCAGCCCACCAGCGATCTACGGCATGGTAGACTTCGATGGTGGTGGGAGATGGCTCTTTGATCTAAATGACTGCGAACTCGATTTGCTCGAGGTTGGTATGCCAGTGGAGATGAGCTTCCGCAGGAAATACCACGATGCGTCGCGTGGTATCCACGCCTACTACTGGAAAGCAACGCCGGTTCGAGCTTAAAAGTTCATTCGAAAGGGAGGCAAGATGGCCGAAGGTATAAAGGACAGGGTTGCTATCATCGGAATGGGATGCACCAGGTTTGGTGAGCGGTGGGACATGGGCCCTCAGGCGCTAATGGTCGAGGCCTTTATTGAAGCTATTGAGGATGCCGGTATAGAGAAGAAAGACATCAATGCAGCCTGGTTCGGCACTTGCTATGAGGAGGTCTCTGTGGGGAAATCCGCTATCCCTCTGGCTGTAACGTTGAAGTTGCCGTTCATTCCGGCAACTAGGGTTGAGAATTTCTGCGCCACCGGTTCCGAGGCCCTGAGGGGCGCCTGTTATGCCGTCGCCGCCGGGGCATATGACATCTGTTTGGCGCTTGGTGTGGAGAAGCTTAAGGATACCGGCTACGCCGGTCTTCCTCAAAGTGACACGCAAGTGGGGACAGCACTCAGGTTTGCCTTCCCCAATTATACTCCTCCCGGGATGTTCGCCATGATGGGTACCAGGTATTTCGCGCAGTACGGCCTCAGCCCCCAGGAGGGCAAACGCGCCCTGGCCCATATATCGGTGAAGAGTCATCACAATGGGGCTTTGAACCCCAAGGCTCACCTGCGCCGCGAGATCACCATCGATGAGGTAATGAATGCCCCTATAGTCGCCTGGCCTCTGGGATTGTTTGACTGCTGCGGGGTGAGCGACGGCGCGGCAGCAGCTATTGTGACCCGGGCTGACATGGCCAAGAAATTCAGGCCTGACCCCGTCTATGTCAAGGCGCTCCAGATCGCTGCAAGTTCAGGGGAGGAGATGATGTGCACCGACTGGGATTATGCTCATGTGGAGTCCACTGTGCATGCCTCCCAGAGAGCT
>JAUXAX010000038.1 GCA_030619685.1 Dehalococcoidia bacterium | reverse complement strand
AAGCGCCGTCCCCGTATCACCCAAAGAAGTGAGGATGACCATCATTGGAACCACGCTGAGGTCCTGTACCAGGAGAATGCCAATCATCACCCGCCCATGGGGGCTCCCCAACTCCCCACGCTCCATGAGGGTCTTCAGGACGATGATGGTGCTACTCAGCGCAATGAGGAAACCGAATACAACCGCCTCCGTAAGCGGCCACTGGAGCAGCCAACCCACCATCAGCCCCAGCGCCACAGTGGCCACTATCTGAGCGGCCCCGCCAAATATGGCAACCTTGCCTACCTGCCTCAGGGTTTTAAGAG
The DNA here is from genome assembly GCA_030619685.1 of Dehalococcoidia bacterium. Next base: position 19,655 of record JAUXAX010000038.1, on the reverse strand, counting down.
AGAACTCTATGCCCAGGGTGAACATCAATAGTATGACTCCGATTTCGGCCAGTGTCTCAACGTCGCCCACCTCACGAACTAGCTTCAGCCCGTAAGGCCCAATGACAATCCCGCTCAGGAGATAGCCAAGGATAATGGGCAGCTTCAAGAGGCGCGCTGCCATACCCCCAACGAGCGCAACCCCCAAAACAATTGCCATACTCGCCAGTAGGCTTAGGTCCCCCATCTCACTCCTTCCCAAAGTTGGGAATTCCTCAAGTAACCCCTCATGTACGGATTATATATGCTTATAGCGTACTAAGTACAGTCATCCACTAAACGCACAAAAAGCCCCTGAGCAGTTTAGGTGAAAAGAATGCTGAAGTGGTGTCTTATGTCGTTTGAGCAGGTGAGCCGGAGGATAATCAGGATTGATGACCTCCCTCGACTCAAAGAAAACTGAGATTCGGGAGCAGTTGACACATAATACCGATATTACCGCCAGAGTCCTCTAGGGGCCTCCCTTGCCTCCTCCTCGAGCTGCGACAAGCGCTCCTGGTATTTAGTGTCCGGTGGGTACGAAATAGCCCGAGCGCAGCCAAGGCGTACCAGCTCCCCATTGACGAAAACGCCATTGACATAAACATAGCGAAGCAGTCTTCCATAGACATCTGTGTCCGATACGTCTTTCTCCAGTGTCACCGTCTTCCCCTCCACCAACTCCCTGTTCTTGGCCCATGCCTCGGGGCCGTAGTACTCTGTTTGCGGGTAAACCTCCGGGGCATCGATACCGATGTATCTTACTCGGGCACCCCCCTCGATCTCGATAGTGTCGCCATCGATAACTCGAGCGACCCTCACCTGACCTTCGGTGTCAGGGAGACGGTTTTCACCGTCAGAGGCGCAGCTTAGGAGAAAAGCAGCAATCAATATCGATAGAAGTATCAGAGGTCGCTTCATTCCTCATGAGGGGATAAAGTCGATAATGTTGAGCCGCAGCAGTTGCCTTCCGCCCCACTCCTCTTTCTCCAGATTATAGACGATATCGAGATGGGAGGATAGCTTTCGGTCGCCGAGGTTGAAGGCCATAGCATCCCAGACAACCTTTCCATCGCGCAGCTTTAGCTTCAGATGATCTCCACTGCTGCCGACGTTGCGCGATCCCACCACCTTCGCATTTCGACTGAGAAAAGTGGGCACCTGATTGGCCTGCCCGAAGGGCGCCAGAGCGCTTATCAGCTTGTAGGTTTCTCCACTCAACGCAGACAGCGGAATCACGGCATCGATGGTTATCGCGGGTCGAAGGTCCACCCCGACCAGTTCTCGGGCTGCTATCTCCAGAAGCTGCTCCTTAAGCCGATCTACATCTGCGCTGGGCATGACAAAGCCTGCCGCCTGGCGATGTCCCCCAAAGCGGGAAAGCAACTCCTGGCACTCGGTCAAGGCGGCAATGACATCGAATTCGGGGATGCTGCGAGCACTACCCCTGGCTACCTCCCCGTCCAACTGGAGCACGATGGTCGGTCGATAGAACTCATCGGCCAGCTTGCCGGCGACCACTCCCACCACCCCGGGAGGGTAATCGGATCCGCCAACCATCAGTAGCGGCAGATCAGCCTCCTCGAGAAGCAATCTCTCCTTCGCCTTGGCAAGAAACTCGGCGGTCAGTCTCTGACGCTCGCTGTTACTGAACTCAAGCGCAGTCGCAAGCTGACGAGCCTGCGTTCGAGAAGATGTAGTTAGCAGCTCATAGCTGGTGACAGCGTGATCCATTCTTCCGCTGGCATTAAGCCTGGGCCCCAGCATATAAGAGATGCTCTCTTCATTGAGTTTACCCATCTCCAGCCCGGCACTGAGCACTAGCTCTTGCAAGCCAACCCTCTGACTTCGGTTAAGAACCTCGAGCCCATGTTTTACCAAATAGCGGTTCTCTGCTTCCACGGGCATCATGTCAGCAATAGTTCCCAGGGCAACCAAGTCTAGAAAATCATCGCACTCCCCATCCCTACGGGTTGCCCCCAAAAGCGCCTGCAGGAGCTTGAATGCAACCCCTACGCCCGCCAGCTCGGAAAACGGGTAACCAGAGTCGGGACGTTTGGGGTTGATGACCGCCAAGGTAGGAGGAGGCTGGTCAAGAGCCGCATGATGGTCTGTGATAATGATCTCCAGGCCCAGTTTTTGCCCCTGCTCCACCTCGGAGAATCCACCCATGCCACAGTCGACGGTCACTACCAAGCTAACCCCCGTCTCTCTTAGCCTCTTCAAGGCAGAGAAGTTCAGCCCGTGCCCTTCATCCAGGCGGTGAGGAATGTAATGAACAACCCTGCCCCCCATCTGCGAGATACCTTGTGCCAATAGAACAGTACCAGTAATGCCGTCGGCATCGAAGTCTCCATATACGGCAATGAGTTCGTCTCCGAGCAAGGCGCGGAGGATCCTGGTCACAGCCTTGTCAATATCTGGGAGGAGGAGGGGCGCATGTGCCAGCCTCTCGTCAGCAACAAGGAAGGGCTCGAACTCAGCAGGGTCCACGATTCCACGATTATGGAGCAATTGGACAAGTAACGGGGTTATGTCCGGCAGTTTGGCTGAGCAGCCGTCTTTCTGATACCGCGACAAAGGCTTGCCCGCGAGCCGCTGTACCAGCACGTCATCGGGAAGCGGAGGGCAGATTCGCCATCTTTGTTGGGTCAAGCGTTACTCCTGAAAGTGGAAAACTGGCCGAGGCATTTAAGCCGACCGGAGCGAAATCCGTGCCTCAGCCCAAGATAAGCATAGGTTGGTCGGGCATCAGGCCTTTGTCTCGAACAGGGAGCCACTGCATTTCTAGCCTGGGCTTCATCAAAGTGTACACCGCTTTTCGGCCTAGGTCAATTACCGCCTCTTTTGCCCCGAAGAATACACAAACAAATAAGGCGGGAATTTCCCGCCTTATTTACCAAATATTGAAGGCAGCGTTCTGCCCTCATTATACCTCCCGAAATTCACCTTCCACAGTGCCTTCATCGCCCTTGCCTGGTTCCTCGCCTCCCGGTTCCTCATCACCTGGAGGAGGTGGAGGAGCCTCCGCCTGCTGATAGACGGCTGCGCCCACCTTCTGCAACGCATCAGAAAGCTCCTGACTTGCGCGCTTGACCTGCTCGATGTCGCTTCCTGATAGCGCCGACCTCACTGCTGTGATCTTGCTGTCAACCTCCTCCTTTAGATCAGCAGGCACCTTGTCACCCTGCTCCCGCAGCGTCCTCTCCGCAGTATATGCCAGGTTATCGGCCATATTACGGCTTTCAACCTCCTCACGTTTCCTTGCATCCTCAGCAGCATGCATCTCACCCTCGCGCTGCAAGCGCTCGACCTCCTCCTTACTCAGCCCACTGGAAGCGGTAATGGTGATTTTCTGCTCCCTGCCAGTGCCCTTGTCATGGGCTTTGACACTGAGGATGCCATTGGCATCGATGTCGAAGCTAACCTCGATCTGAGGCATCCCCCGTGGTGCCGGAAGGATGCCATCGAGCATGAAGCGCCCCAGGGCCCTATTATCAGCAGCCATAGGACGTTCCCCTTGAAGCACATGAATCTCAACGCTGGGCTGATTGTCAGCAGCCGTGCTGAATATCTGGCTCTTCGATGTTGGAATAGTGGTATTGCGAACGATGAGAGAGGTCATTACCCCACCCAGGGTCTCAATGCCTAAGGTAAGGGGAGTGATATCGAGTAGCAGCACATCCCTGACGTCCCCCTTGAGCACTCCTGCCTGAATCGCTGCTCCGATACCAACCACCTCATCGGGGTTGACGCCTTTATGCGGCTCCTTGCCGAAAAGCTCTGCCACCTTCTGCTGCACCAGAGGCATCCTGGTCTGGCCGCCGACGAGTATGACCTCATCGACCTGGTTGGGGGAAATACCGGCGTCAGATAGCGCCTGGCGGCAAGGCTCGACGGTCTTTTCCACCAGATCCATCACCAGTTGCTCGAGCTTGGCCCTGGTCAAGGTAATGTTCAGATGTTTAGGGCCTGAGGCGTCAGCTGTGATGAACGGAAGGTTTATGTCGGTCTGCGCCACTGTGGACAGCTCGCATTTCGCTTTCTCCGCCGCCTCCTTCAGCCGCTGCAGCGCCATCTTGTCCTGCCTGAGATCGATTCCCTGGTCTCGCTTATATTCATCGCACAGCCAATCCATGATGCGCTGGTCGAGATCGTCGCCGCCGAGATGGGTATCGCCGTTGGTAGACTTGACCTGGAAGGTCCCCTCACCCAATTCCAAGATGGAGATATCGAAGGTGCCACCGCCGAGGTCATAGACAGCGATTGTCTCGTCCTTTTTCTTGTCCAGCCCGTAGGCGAGGGAGGCGGCGGTGGGCTCATTGACGATACGCAGCACCTCAAGCCCGGCGATCTTCCCGGCATCCTTGGTCGCCTGTCGCTGGCTATCGCTGAAGTAGGCGGGAACGGTTATCACCGCTTCGGTGACCTTTTCCCCGAGATAAGCCTCAGCATCAGTCTTCATCTTCTGCAGGATCATCGCCGCGATCTCAGGTGGACTGTAGTCGCGGTCACCCATCCTGACCCCTACGTCGCCATTGGGGGCTTCGTTCAACTTAAAGGGCACCAACTTCTGGTCCGCCTGCACCGTGGCCTCATTGAACTTGCGCCCCATGAACCGCTTGATGCTGAAGATGGTATTCTCTGGATTAGTGACCGCCTGTCGCTTGGCAACCTGCCCCACCAACCGCTCGCCGCTCTTGCTCACTGCCACCACTGAGGGGATCACTCTCCCCCCTTCCTGGCTGGTGATTACCGCTGGCTCGCCTGCCTCCATAATGGCGATACAACTGTTTGTCGTGCCCAGATCGATACCGATTACCTTACCCATATCCAACCTCCATAGAGTTGCATAGGTTCACTCTCGCCCCTCCACAGGCTCGGAGTTCTCCTCCTTCCCCACCTTTACCTTAGCAGGGCGGAGCAAGCGATCGCGAAGCTTATAGCCCTTCTGTATTTGCTCGCAAACCTTCCCTTCCTCTCCCTCCACACACATCACTGCCTCGTGGAGGTTGGGGTCGAATTCCTTGCCCTCAGCCTCGATCTCCAAAAGCCCCTGATCCTCGAGAACCGCTTTCAGCTTGCGATAGATGAGCCTGATACCCTCAACCCAGGTGGGCCCATCGAAGTCGTCGGAAACGTTTTCCAGGCCTCGCTCCAGGTCATCCAAGACGGGAAGCAGGTCTGTGATGAGAGTGGCGTTGGCGAAACTAGCCATCTCAGCTCGCTCCTGCTCACTGCGCCTCTTGTAGTTAATAAAGTCTGCCTCTGCTCGCTGCCAGTTGGTCAGATACTTATCTGCCTTCTCCTTTGCCTCCTCAAGCGCTTTCTTGAGCGATTCTAAGTCCTCCGCCTCCTCAACCTCCCCCCTTTCAACACCTTCCTGATCTGGTGAGAAGTCCATCTCTTCGTCGGCCAAAGTATATCACCCCTCTTAGATCACTAGGTTCTAAGTTCAAGGGCAACCTAGAACGTAGAACTTAGAACATTTCCAAATTCTACCCGTACAGCTCGCCCACCATTTCGCTCATCACCGAGGACAGGAAGCAGACAGTGGGAATAGCGCGATTGTACTGCATTCGAGTTGGCCCCATCACACCTATGGCACCGGCAACCTCCCCAGGGATGCCGTATCTGGTGATGACCACGCTACAGTCCTGCATCACGTCCTGTTTGTTCTCCTTCCCGATGACCACCCGCACCCCCTCTCCAGTCAGCACCTGAGGCAGGAGCGACTTGAGCAGGCTCCTCTGCTCAAACAACTCGACGATTGCTGCCAACTTGCTCCTCGAGGCAAACTCGGGCTGGCTGAGCATATGGCGCAGGCCATCAACGCAGGGCTCTTCATAAGTCTCCCCCTCCTCAGCCTGCATTATCTGCACTACAGCGCCCACTACTTGCTCCTCCAGACGAGAAAGCTCCAAGCCCTTGGTGAATATCTGGGAACAGGTCAGCCCAGCACAGGCGGAGCTAACTCTCTGGGCACAGGCACTAAGCTTCTCCTGAGAAATAGCCTCCTCCAGGGTTAGCACGTGCTGCTTGAGCTTAGCTTCCCTGAGGACGAGGATGAGCAAAGCCAGGAACTCTTGAAGGGAAACAAGCTCCAGGTGCTTGAGACGGTACTCATAAGGCTTGGGCAGAGTAACGATGGCTACATTACGCACTGTGCGTGACAATATAGCAGCAGCAAGACGGATCCATTCCTCAACCTCGCTCTCCACCTGGTGGAATTGGTGTCGGATCAAGCGCTGTTCGACTAGAGAAAGTTGAATATCACCCATCATGGACTCTATGTAATGGCGATACCCCTTATCTGAGGGGATGCGTCCCGCCGAGGTGTGAGGTTGAGAGAGATAACCCTCTTCCTCCAGTTCGACCATCTCATTACGTATGGTAGCCGGACTCACCCTCAGCCCCCTGTGAGCGACGGTATCCGAACTCACAGGCAATCCAGTTGAGACATACTCATCGACTATGATCTTGAGGACATCCGATCTTCTCTGAGTGAGCATTCTCCTCTCCCTCGATTAGCACTCTTAAGCTGAGAGTGCTAATACCTAATTAACTCTATCACCTCACACTCAATCTTGTCAAGACGTTTGACCTTGAATATCAAATTTGCTATACTATACCTCCTTGATAAGCGCTGAAAAGAAGAGGCCTCCTTGGCTCGATACGCACGGGTTATAGGTTGGGGCAAGTACTTGCCTGAGAAAGTGCTCACAAACCGAGAACTAGAGCAATTTGTCAATACCTCAGACGGCTGGATTTGGAGTCGTACCGGGATCAGGGAGAGGAGGATCATTGCTGCCGAGGAAACAGCAACAACCATGGCAGTGCGCGCAGGCAGGGAGGCACTCGAGGTCTCTGGACTTGCGCCATCCTCTCTCGATTTGGTGATTGCAGCCACCTGCACCGCGGAGCATATCTTCCCCGCGTGCGCCTCTCTAGTGCAGGATTCGCTGGGTGCGACAAAGGCTGCTGCCTTCGACGTCAATGCCGCTTGCAGCGGTTTCATCTATGCCCTGGCAACAGCCTGCCAGTTCGTCGCAGCCGGGACCTACGATAATGTTCTGGTTGTAGGCAGCGAGGCTTACTCGCGGATTTTGGATTGGCAGGATCGCAACACCTGTGTCCTCTTCGGCGACGGCGCCGGAGCGGTGGTGGTACAGGCCAGTGATTCGCCACCAGGCTCACTCAGCTTCGTCCTGGGCAATGACGGCTCCAGGGCAGGGATCATTTACACCCCGGGACCCTGTGGCATAAATGATGGCCGCTACTTTCTCACCATGAAAGGACCGGAGACGTTCAAGTTCGCAGTGAACATCATCTGCCAGGCAACCAAGGAAGTTGTTGCCGCTGCCCACCTCAAGCTGTCAGACATCGATCTCATCATCCCCCATCAAGCCAATACCCGCATCCTCAAATCTGCAGCCAGACTGCTCGGCATCCCTCTGGGCAAGTTCTATATCAACGTAGACCGCTACGGCAATACCTCGGCAGCCTCGATCCCCATCGCTCTGTGTGAGGCCGTAGAGGAAGGCCGGATCGAGGATGGCGATAATCTGGTTCTGGTGGGGTTTGGCGGCGGCCTAAGCTGGGCAGCCATGGTGATTGAATGGGGAGTAGGGACAAGAGTATCTAAGTAAAGAAAGGAGCTAACCCATGAATGGGCAGGCAATGGTCACTACCATGGCGGATACCTTGTTGCTTAAAGCAGGAGTACGCCGTAATCTGGCAGTCGATCTGGCGCTGATCGTGGGCTTCAGCGGGCTTATCGCCCTCTGTGCCCGCATATCTTTTCTCATCCCGGGAACGGCAGTTCCGATTTCAGGGCAGACCTTCGCAGTACTGCTCGCCGGTGCTCTTTTAGGCAGTCGGCGGGGGGCGCTGAGCATAATGGCCTACTTGGCTCAGGGGGCGATAGGGCTGCCGGTGTTTGCTTTCACTGCCATTATGGGCTACGGCGGGGGCGCCGCTCGCTTCGCCGGTCCTACCGGAGGCTATCTCATCGGGTTTGTAGCCGCCGCATTCGTCGTTGGATTCCTTGCCGAGCGGGGCTGGGACCGGCGTTTCTGGACTACGGCGCTTGCCATGCTGTGTGGCAATGCCGTTATCTACCTCTTCGGTCTACCCTGGCTGGCACGCTTCTTCGCTCCAGCGTGGCTTAGCGGCTGGCAGCTAGATTTCAAATACCTTGACCCGACTAACGGGGTGCTCTTGGCTGGGCTTTATCCCTTCATTCCGGGCGACTTGATCAAGCTGGTTCTAGCGGCAGTGGCATTGCCTTCGGGGTGGGCACTGCTCTCACGCCTGCGAAGGTAGCATTGATGTGCCAGATGCCGTTCGTGGTGAGCTTGTCGAACCATGAACGGCCCTTCGACAGGCTCAGGGCGAACGAAAGAAATTCTATTTTCGGAGCAAAATGGAGATCGTCTGGCTGGGTCATTCGTGCTTCAGAATAAGAGGTAAGGAAGCTTCAATCCTCACCGATCCCTTTGACAGAACCTTGGGCTACCCTGTGAAGAAACTCACAGTAAACATCGTCACTGTGAGCCACCAACATCCTCAGCACAGCTTCTTGGGGGATGTTGCAGGCAGTCCCAAGGTTATCAGCAGGCCAGGGGAGTACGAGATCGCCAACGTTTTCATCAATGGTATCGCTACTTTTCATGATGCTGACAGGGGAGAGCATCGAGGTAAGAACACCGTTTACCTTATACAGATGGAGGAGGTGAGCGTCTGCCATCTTGGGGACCTGGGACACGTGCCGACAGCGGAGCAAATCGAGCAGATGAGCGATGTCGATATCCTGATGGTGCCCGTGGGTGGAGGAGCTACCATAGGTGCAGCGGCAGCGGTCGAAATCATAAGCCTACTTCAACCCAAGCTCGTAATACCGATGCACTTCAAGACGGAGGCGGTGAAGATGGACCTGGAGCCTCTGGAACACTTCCTCAAGGAGATGGGTTTGAAAGAGGTCGTCACTCAGCCAAAGCTTAACGTGAGCAAATCAGGCCTGCCCGCAGAGACCAATGTCGTAGTGCTCGACTATCATTAAATGTTCTAGGTTCTACGTTCAAGGTTAACCTTGAACGTAGAACCTAGAACCCTAAACAGTATGATGCTAGTGGGAGGGCGAACGTAGGGGCCTCCCCGTAGCCCATCGCCCCAGGAGATAGAGCAGGCCACCAAGAAGCCAGATTAGTATCGAGCTTATCGGAGCCAGGGGAATAATAGACTGGTAAGGTAAGAGAGTACCATCTTTAGCAGTATTTAGAGGTAGCAGGGCCACGATACCCAAGATGATACATATCAATACTGGGACCCACCAGACTCGCCTGACCTTCAACATGCTGTCGCTCCCGCCTTCAGCCCGTAACAGGGCAGAAGTCTCATGGGGTTAACTCTGCCTCTTGCATGGCCGCCGTCATACTCTCAGGCGCCTTCACATTGTTTATGGTCACACCTAACCTGGGAATCTCTGTGTATCCTGAAAGCATCACGACACCAGCCACCGAGTCCCACCCCCGGATCGGACAGTCTCCCCCTCTGACCTCGGAAGTCGCTATCGAGCTTTCCAGCCAGCTCTTGGCGTGGGAGAAGCCCTCCATATTTAGCTCGTCGGGAGGCCCGGCAATGATCATCAACGCCTTCTTGGCTTTCCTTATGTCGCACTCGCCGGTTAACCTCAGGGTAGCAGCGTTCCTTACAGCCGTATAGCACCTCATAGCTGGACTCAGTTGGTCTAAGGAGTTCTTTTTCCTGAAGAAGAAGAACCTGTCACGCGCCCTTTTGGCCTTCATCTCTGAATATCCGATATAGCTAAACCCTTCCCAGGAGTTTATGATGTCAGAGGCATCAACCACCTTTATGCCGACCCTGTCATTCGCTGTCTCTCCAGCACCCAGCATCAAGGGCAATGGCTTCACCAGCTCGTAGTTCATCATGCTGTAGCTCGTCTCAAGCGGGAGCCCCTCCTTTTTCCAAACGTCGTTGTCAAACAGGAGGATGCCATTAACCATTCCATCCAGCTCTTGCAGGCACTCTATGGCGTTCATGGCCATCAGCTTACCCTCGTCCTCACTGGGAAGAACGCCTATAAAATAGATAGGCTCCTCGTAGACCTGCTTGAGCTTAGAAATGATAACCGATGCCCCACCAGACCCGGTGCCACCGCCAAGACCGGCAACGACTATGAAGGCATCTACATGGTGAAGGACCTTCTCCGTGATCGCGTGCATGATCGAATGGAGCCCGTGCTTTGTTACCTTTGCCCCTACCTTGCGATTCAACCCCACTCCATGCCCCTTCACCACTGTCTGCCCGACAAGGAGTCTATCCTTCTTCTGTATCGTTTTCAGTCCCAGAAGGTCCGCTTGCGCCGAGTTGACAGCCAGGGCGAAGGGGACGATACCCGGGTGTCTGCCCCACAGACTGTGATAGGTCAGCAGGTCCGCAATCCTACCCCCGGCCTGACCGAGACCGATAACTCCAACCCTCATTTCTTCACCTCCAGGTTCCCTATATAAGCCCGCTCTTCTGCGGTTGAGTCTAACATAAAAATGAAATCGTCGTCAATAGTCCTTCTGCCCCGGTGCAGCAATGGTTCCCGACCCTTTCGACCCACCGGCCCCGACCATCGTCACCCAAAGCATCTTATCCCATGCCCTCGCGGTTGTCAATAAGTAAGCTACATTTCCCTTAATTAAGCACCAAATCCGAAGCACGAAATCCTAAACAATATCAAATGTTCAAAGTTCAAATGACCAAGACAGGCTCGACACTTAGGTTTAACCCAGTGTCATCCTGAGTATAGCAAAGGGTGAATTTTGAGGATTAGAATTTTGAATTTGTCTTCGACCTTGAGGCTCAGACCGAAACGGTTTAGTGCTTCGAAACCTGTTCCTGGCCAGGTTCAGGAATTGGTATTTAGGATTTTCCCAGCTGGCAGTCTAATTGAGCAAAAGCCGCCCGCCGAAAGACGAGCGGCTTTTAGCTGCTATATAGTACAACCCTTAATCAAGCGCTTTATACCCTGCGCCGCATGCTCATCATTGCCATGCCGGCTGCGATGATAGCGATGATCAGCGCAACAACCGGTAATGCTATTCCACCGGCGGCGTCCTCTCCGGGATCACCCTCTGCTCCAGCAGCCCCAGCAGCACCAGCTGCTCCGGGCTGTCCGGCGGGGATTCCCAGAGTGAGCACGCCGGTTGTGGCATTATAATCCGCGGTGGCGCTCGCACCTGCGGCAAGAGTAACTATCTCCACACTGGTTATCGCTCCCGCGCCGTCTACCGCCTGGCCAATGCTGAGGTTCAACTCGATGTTGCCCCCCGTTTCCCAGGCGCTCGTCTGCTCTGCGGCGCTGGCTCCTATCATAAAGGTTATCGTCTCACCTGCGGTGTATTGTGTGCCCTCTTCCGGCGCTATCTCCAGTAGATAGGTCGAAGCGCCGTATACCGAAGGTGTCTGAGTGGTATAAGTATCATTTCCTATGGTGGCTGTTATGGTAGTGTTGCCAGCCACATCCTCGCCAAATAGCTGCACCGTGCCGTGTAAACGACACGGCAGCGGGGGTTGAGCTACAGCCATGGCCGGGAAGAGGACCAGCGCTACCACTGCCAGCAAAACAAAGAGTCTCAGTTTAGTCATATCTCTTTCCTCCTAATTTGAGTGGTTCCCTGAGGGGTCGATTTGACCCCTCAGGGAATCCCGCTATCCTCTTTTACCAGCCAATAAGGTTCCAGCCTGAGGTCAGAACCCAGCTGTTACCGCCAAAGACCAGGGTGACGTCCGCGTCGACTTTGACCCAGTAACCGCTGCCTTCGGTGAGGCTGGTCAGGTCGCTGCCGACAAGATCAACCGGGTCGTGCATCTGCCACGCACCAGCAGCGTAGCCCCAGACCCTGACAAGCTCAGCGCTTATGGCGCTTAGAGCGCTTGCAACAGTGGCCGGAGCCGCCGTGATGGTGACGAACGTTGTCCTTGCGGTTCCGTACACGGTTGCCTGAATCGTTTGAACACCAATCACACCGGGGAGGGTGAAGGTCAACTCGAATTCACCAACGGAATTCGTTATTGGCACCGTGGGAGAGGTAGTGACTGTGGCTCCACCGACCGTGACCGCTGTTACCGCAGTGTTCGGAACGAAACCCACGCCCGTCAGCGTGATGGTGTCACTCGCTGCTCCCGAAGTAGGCTCGGCACTTATCGAGGCAGTCGAAACCCTGAACTGCTGGCTCACAGCCGAGTTGACCATGATGTCAGCGGCCGTAAAGGTCTCGATCCTCGTGGTCGCGCTAATAGTGGAAATGATCGGGACGACCATCGAAGCCGAGAAGGTGCCATCGGTTTTGGGAATCGTAGTTATGGCCACCGTGGTGTTGGTGGAATTGAGACTCACCACGCCCCTGGAACCGGGAACCCAGCCTGTGCCGGTAATCGAAAGGGTGGTACCCATGTAGCCCTCGGCGGGGCTTATCTCAATGCTGGGCTTGGTCACTGTAAACGCACCGGAAGCCGTCCTGCCACCTCTATCCGTGGCCGTAATCGTCTGTGCGCCCGTTGCGATGCCTGTGGTGATCGCTACAGTAGTCGCCGCGAGGTTGCCACCGGAATCAATGGCGATGCCCGTGGTAGCGTAGTTGCCCGTCGTGGACGAATTGTTGGCTAGCATGTTCGCCCCGGCTATTGTGAGTGTTCCACCACCACCGCTCATTTGGCTCTCCACATTATTGGGATCTACCTCGCTGCTGGCCGTCATGCCGGAAGCCGATATCATCACAAGCGTACCCAACGGCCCTGAGCTGGGTGTGATGTTCAGTAGCCTATCGGCCACCACAAAAGTAACAGTCTTTGTGGTGCCACTGAAGGTAACCGCCATCGTGAGCGCGCCCGAGGCTGCTCCAGACGGGATAGTTATGACCTGGCTGAAGCTACCATCGGCGTCAGTGCTCAACCCTGTAACCGTGGTAAGGGACGGCTGCGAAGCGTAGACAAGAGTACCGTCGGTGATTCCAGGCGCAAAGCCTGTACCACTTACCACCGCCTGCGTACTAGGGCCTCCAGTAACTGGAGCAATGGCCGCGGTACGCGGGTTAACGGTATAGTTAACAGCCCCGATTTTGCCGCCAGCGTCTCTAACCGTTATCTCTGTTACACCAGGGCTGCTGGCCGCAGGGACAGTGAAGTAAGCGTTGAAGTCATCCTGAACACTGTCCTGATCCAGGTCAGTCAAGGTGGCATCGATCTGGTCTGCTTGGTCCGAAGCCCTGGTAAGAGTGGCGCTGAGCGCGGTAAAGTCGGATCCACCGAAGGTGACATTGCCCAGGTCGTTGATGTTGCTGTCGTCAGTAAAGTTTCTGCCTTGCAGATTGACTGTTGCGCCCACGTTACCGCTGGTGGGCGCTGTCACCGTCAGCGTTGGCAGCAGGGTCAAGTTGATACTCGAGTCTGCCTCCCTGCCGGTGCCGTCGGTGGCCGTAACCGCTGTGGCATCCAAAATCGCCGCGGCACTTGCCGAGAACTTGCCATCGGTTCCCACTGTTCCCGATCCGCTAGCACCACCAGTGATCGTGACAGTTGAACCGGACGCAAAGCCGCCGCCAGTTACCGTTACGGCCGTGCCATATGCGGCAGCGCTTGGGCTGAAGCTCACATAGTCGTCAATGGCGTATGCCACTTGCCCTAGAGTTTCATGAGTTGTGGTCACGCCCATTAGGTACGCCAAAGCTGCCGCCGTATACGATAGCGGAGGGTTTGTAATGCCAGCGCCGGGTGACACAACGATCACGAACGTCCCGCTGTCCACGGCAGTCGCCATGGTGGAATCGGTGATCGTGATCACCAGATTCTGCCCACTCACATACGGAGCCGCCTCTCCTAAGAGAATCGCCTCGCCGGCAACCGTTACATACTGATACCCCACTGACGTCGGCAGTACTGTCCCTGCCGGGAACGTAATCGTGATAGCGTCATTGGCCGAGTATGCGCTGCTAGACGTGGTAACGCTAATCGAGTAACCCGCTACCGAATTGGCAGTAGGGGGGGTTACAGTAACCGAGCCCACAGTTATCGCCGTGGCGCCCGCTGGCGCTGCGGTTATCGCCACCAGGCCGGCAACCAGAGCCAGCGCCAGCAGCACCCGCACAATGTTTGGAAATCTCTTCCTCATCTAGTCTCTCCTTTCTCAGGTTTGTCGGGCGAATCCTTAAATCGCCCTAAATATCCATCTCTTTTTTTCATCATTTCATATAACCACCCCCTTGATAATACATACTGGCCCGAATAGGAAATTGACACGTCAGCACATTGTAAGCACCTTTCATCCCGCTTGTCAAGCCTTTTTCATAAGAAAATTGTCCTGGGTACCCCCTTACTAAGGTACCGTAATGAAAATTCAATTTCTTTGAAGCCTGCAAGGACGAATAGGCCTTACTCGGTGGCAAACTCCAAGCTTATTGTGTGCTGTTCTTCCTCCATGGACTAACGGACTACCGCCTCCCTTGATATCAACTGGCCAGTCCGCTAAGTCCCTATTTTCCCGCCTTACCGAAGACGGACTGTAAAGCTTTTACCACTTTTTACTGGGTTTGTCAAGCCCTTGCCTCCTTTTTCTCAATTTCCTCACCTAAATTGGCAGGACTTGACCATCGGGAAACAGTCCGATCCGTGGATTTTATGGGCTAGAGACTTTCGCATGAGATACCTCTCCCCCGCCCCTTAATCTAATCCCCTCCCACCAGGGGAGGGGAACTGCAAGGATCCAGCAGTTCTTCCCCTACCCTAACACCCCTGATATTGCTTCGGGACTCTGTGCCTCGCAATGACATGTATGTTATCCCTGCCACAACCGTCTGCTCTTACAGTACCATCACGTTGTTACTGCCAGCGTTCGCCACCCAGATATAAGTCCCATCATAGACCAGGGCACTCGGATTGTCGCCCACCGTATAGGTGCCCAAAATCTCGCCAGTCGAAGCCCTGAGCATCATCACGTTGTTGCTGCCAGCGTTCGCCACCCAGATGTAAGCCCCATCATAGAGCAGGGCACTGGGATTGTCGCCCACCGCGTAGGTGCCCAAAATCTCGCCAGTCGAAGTCCTGAGCATCATCACGTTGTCACTGCCAGCGTTCGCCACCCAGATGTAAGCCCCGTCGACGGCCAGAGCACTGGGGTATTCGCCCACTGTATAGGTGCCCAAAATCTCGCCAGTCGAAGCCCTGAGCATCATCACATTGTTACTGCCAGCGTTCGCCACCCAGATATAAGCCCCGTCGACGGCCAGAGCACTGGGGTATTCGCCCACTGTGTAGGTGCCCAAAATCTCGCCAGTCGTCTTGAGCTTCATCACGTTGTTGCTGGCTGCGTTCGCCACCCAGATGTAAGCCCCGTCGACGGCCAGAGCACTCGGATTGTCGCCCACCGCGTAGGTGCCCAAAATCTCGCCAGTCGAAGCCCTGAGCTTCATCACGTTGTCACTGCCAGCGTTCGCCACCCAGATGTAAGTGCCATCATGGGCCAGGGCACTGCAATTGCCGCCCACCGCGTAGGTGCCCAAAATCTCGCCAGTCGAAGCCCTGAGCACCATCACGTTGTCACTGCCAGCGTTCGCCACCCAGATATAAGTCCCATCATAGACCAGGGCACTCGGATTTTCGGCCACTGTGTAGGTGGCAGCAACATCCGGCGTCGGTGATGGTGTCGGCGTCACCTCAGGCGTTGGTGTCGGCGTCACCTCAGGCGTTGGTGTCGGTGTCACCTCAGGCGTTGGCGTTGGCGTCACCTCAGGCGTTGGCGTCGGTTCCGCTTCCTCTTCATCACAACCTATCGCCCCAAGAGTAAGCGCCAATACCAGCAGTGGGATCAGCAGAATCGCCAGCCTTTTCATAGCTCCTCCTCACCCGATTTACTGGCGCAATTATAACACCTGCGTTCAAGTTTTCTAGGTCGTTTTTGGGTGTCGTTGCGGGCCCTTCCTCTTCACTGCGTTCAGAGCTTCGGCTCACTGTCATTCTGAGCCGAACGGAGGGTGGGAACAACCAGCGTTAGTAAACGGGCACATTCCCAAACTGATTGCGCCCCTCCTTTTGATATGGTATAATGGCCGCCGAACGGCCTGGAGGACAAATTGCAGGTAACGCTTATCGGTTCTACCCCCGATTTCAAATCAAACGTCCCCGCCGCAACCAGGTTTCCCTCTTCCACTATTCCAACTCTTTCGTCAGATGCTTCATATGCGCTTGGCTAAGATGCTGTACCCAATGAGGATAAAACCGTCATGTGCGGTTGCACACCAGGAATCATGAAAATTGAAAGGGCCAGAGGCCGTTCGTGGTGAGCTTGTCGAACCATGAATGGCCCTTCGACAGGCTCAGGGCGAACGGAAGAAATTCTATTTTCGAGCGGCTTGAGATTGTCCAGCAACGCTTTTCTGTCCGCCCGCCCGCGACATAGGTTCGGGAGCAAAGCTCCCATGGGTGGGAAGCACTAGCGTTGGTCAATGCCCCAGGTGACAACAATTTCATCAAAGGAGGCCAGAGTAAATGGCTGCGGAGGTAATCTCAGGGACTCAGATAGCAGCGGAGATTCGCGAGGAGCTGAAGGAGAAGGTAAAGGAGATCAAAGAGAACAAAGGGGTGACCCCGGGTCTGGTCATGGTGCGGGTTGGTGAAGACCCGGCATCGGTATCCTATGTCACGGGCAAGAGCAAGGCCAGCGAGGAGCTGGGTATCTACTCGGAGACAATACTTTTCCCCGAGGACACCACCCAGGAGCAGCTTCTCGCCAAGGTCGAGGAGCTGAACAAGGACCCCAGGTTCCATGGCATACTGGTCCAGCTCCCTCTGCCCAAGCACATCGATTCCGCCAAGGTTCTGAATGCCATTGATCCCAAGAAAGACGTTGATGGTTTCCACCCGGTCAATGTGGGCAAGCTCTTAATCGGTGATCCCTACTTCATGCCCTGCACCCCGCACGGAGTCCAGGAGTTGCTCATTCGCAGCGGCAACAGCCCCGAAGGAAAGCACGTGGTTATCTGTGGGCGAAGTAACATTGTGGGCAAGCCCGTGATGGCCATTCTAATGCAGAAAAAGAAGGGCGCCAATGCAACGGTGACAGTGGTCCATACAGGGACAAAGGACATGGCATCGATAACCAGACAGGCGGACATTGTGATCGCCGCCATGGGCAAACCCAACGCTATTACGGCGGACATGGTCAAGGACGGAGCGGTGGTAATCGATGTCGGCGTAAACAGGATCCCGGATGAGACCAAGAAGAGCGGCTTCAGGCTGACAGGCGATACCGATTTCGAGGCTATCAAGGAGAAAGCTAAGGCTATCACTCCGGTGCCGGGCGGAGTGGGGCCAATGACAGTTACCATGCTGATGGCGAACACGGTCAGGGCTGCTGAGATGCAGTCCGCATAAACAATAGGAATTAAATCCTAAGCAAACCCACATGGGCGGTTGCCCACCAGCGAATGATGAAGATAGATATGCCAGATGCCGTTCGTGGTGAGCTTGTCGAACCATGAACGGCCCTTCGACAGGCTCAGGGCGAACGGAAGAGAGTCTATTTTCGGAACAAATTCAAAATCTAGATGACCAAAATTCGAAACGTTTGAGCATTTGAATTTGGGGCATTTGGTATTGTTTAGAGTTTAGACTTCGTCGTGAACTCAGTCGAACGAGATTAGTATTTGGAATTTCCCAACCCAAAGATAAGTTAAGGAGGTTTTTCTGTGGCTTACGACGCAACAAGAATGAAGGATTGGCAAATCTCAGAGGCAGCCGAAGAGAAGATGCCAACCCCCGAGGAATGGCGGGAAAGACTGGACCTACAGAAGGAAGAGATCATTCCTTACGGTAGACTGTGCAAGCTCGATTTCATGAAGATTATCGAGCGCCTCAAGGACAAGCCCGACGGCAAATACATCGAGGTGACCGCCATCACCCCCACGCCGTTGGGGGAGGGAAAAACGACGACCACGATGGGCATTTTGGAGGGGATGGGCAAACGAGGTCTGAATGTGGGCGGTGCTATCCGCCAGCCCTCAGGTGGCCCCACCATGAATATCAAGGGGACTGCAGCGGGGGGCGGCAACGCCTTGGCTATTCCCATGACCGAGTTCTCTATGGGCCTTACCGGCGACATCAACGATCTCATGAACGCCCACAACCTGGCCATGGTGGCGCTTACCTCGAGAATGATGCACGAGCGCAACTATAATGACGAGCAGCTCGGCAGGCTCACCAGGATGCGCCGCCTCGACATCGACCCCACCAGGGTGGAGATGGGCTGGATTATTGACTTCTGTGCCCAGAGCCTGCGCAATATCGTCATCGGACTTGGCGGCCGCATGGACGGCTACACGATGCAGTCCAAGTTCGGCATCGCCGTGAGCTCTGAGCTGATGGCGATGCTATCCATTGTCAGGGATCTGGCCGACCTGCGCGAGAGAATGTACAAGATCACTCTGGCATTCGACAAAGGGGGCAAGCCAGTCACAACAGGCGATCTGGAAGTGGGAGGCGCTATGACCGCCTGGATGCGCAACACCATCAACCCCACCTTGATGTGCACCGTGGAGTATCAGCCCTGCATGGTGCATGCTGGCCCCTTTGCCAACATCGCCGTGGGTCAGTCGTCCATCATCGCCGACCGCATTGGGCTGAAGATGTTTCACTACCATGTAACCGAGAGCGGCTTCGGTGCAGATATCGGCTTCGAGAAGTTCTGGAACGTCAAGTGCCGCCTGAGTGGCCTCAAGCCGCATGTCTCGGTGCTCACCACGACCATCCGCGCCCTCAAGATGCACGGCGGCGGTCCCAAGGTGGTCGCTGGCATACCTCTGCCCGATGCTTACACTGAAGAGGACCTGGGACTCCTGGAGAAGGGCCTGCCCAATATGCTGCACCACATAAATACAATCAGAACATCCGGCATCAACCCTGTGGTGTGCATCAACGCCTTCCACACCGACACCAAGGCCGAGATCGCTATGGTCAGAAAGGCGGCTGAGGAAGCGGGAGCGCGCTGTGCCGTGTCTACCCACTGGGCCGATGGTGGCGACGGCGCTCTGGAGCTGGCCGATGTAGTCAAGGAAGCCTGCGAAGATACCAACGATTTCAAGCTCCTCTATCCCCTTGAGACGAAACTGCGGGAGAGAGTAGAGAAGATCGCCAAAGTGGTCTATGGGGCCGATGGAGTGAGTTGGACTCCCGATGCCGAGGCTAAGGCCAAGTCGCTCGAGAACGATTCCCAATTTGATGACTACGCTACTATGATGGTGAAGACTCACCTCAGCCTCACCCACGATCCGGCGGTGAAGGGGGTCCCCAAGGGGTGGACCCTGCCCATTCGCGACGTGTTGATCTACTCTGGCGCCAAGTTCCTGTGTCCCTGCGCCGGTACCATAAGCCTGATGCCGGGAACCAGTTCCGATCCGGCTTTTAGAAAGGTTGATGTGGATGTGAAAACTGGAAAGGTGCAGGGGCTGTTCTAAATCGGCTTGATCCGCTTTATCGGGTGGTGGGGGGGGGGCCCACCGGCGCGCCCCCCCCCCCCCCCCCCAGGTATTATAACGATTTAAAAAAAAAAAAAAAAAGACAAAAAAAAAAAAATTTAT
>JAUXAX010000067.1 GCA_030619685.1 Dehalococcoidia bacterium | reverse complement strand
GGATGAGATATTGCAAGGCATCAGGTGTTTCAGGTCAGAGTATAGAGGCAAGCTGGCACTTCAGATGATGTTTATCCAAGCAAATAGAGACTGCGCTCCGGAGATGGCAAGGATAGCCAGGGAGCTATCGCCGGATGAGGTACAGGTCAACACACCTCTAAGGCCCTGCGCCGTGAAGCCCTTACCCCCCGAGGAGATTGCCAACATACGCGATAAGTTCAGTGGCCTCGAGAGAGTGGTAACTGTGTACGAGGTGGTGACTCCTGAGCCTAAGCCCTTGAGCCTGGACGAAACCCTAAGGCGAAGGCCAAAGGCAGTGTAGCTGGAAGCACAAATGTCCGATACCAATGCATCAGCAACAAAAAAGCGGCTTGAAACCAAGTGGCTGATTCTATCGGCGGTGATGCTGGGCAGCTTTATGGGGCCTCTGGACGGCAGCATAGTCAACACCGTCCTCCCCGACATAACCAGATTCTTCAAAACCGAGATCTCGATAGCTCAGTGGGTGCCGACAGTCTATCTGTTGACCATTAGTTGCCTCATCTTGCTATATGGCCGACTGGGAGACATGGTTGGCTATAAGCGGATCTTTCTCTATGGCCTAGCCGCCTTCACCGTGACCTCTGTTTTATGCGGTCTTTCGCAGAGCATCTGGATGCTAATCGCATTTAGGGCCCTGCAGGGGCTTGCGGCGGGCATGATGATGGCCGTAGGCTTCGCCATCGTGACAGCGGCTTTCCCTCCACCCGAGCGAGGTAAGGCTATGGGCATATATGCTATTAGCATCGCCGTGGGCCTGGGTCTCGGGCCTACCCTTGGCGGTCTAATTGCCGAATACCTCAGTTGGCGCTACGTCTTCTTCATCAACGTCCCCGTCGGTATCGCCGCTGTACTCTGGGGCTACCGTATCATACCTAAGGGCAGCACGAATCCCGGACAGCGCCTCGATTTGGCCGGGGCTCTAACAGGCTTCGTCTTTCTGACCACCTTGCTCCTCTACGCCAACAGAGGCGAGGACTGGGGATGGACGTCGCCCGTGCCCCTTACCCTGCTCGGAGTCGCGGTCCTGTCTGGCGTGCTGTTCTTTTGGATAGAGCGAACATCGGCACAGCCCATGCTCGACCTGTCACTGTTCAACAACCGACGGTTTAGCTTCGCCAGTCTGAGCGCCCTTCTCAACTTCATGGCTCTATTTGCTCTGATCTTCTTGACGCCCTTCTATATGATTTACGTGCTCGACTACAGCATACTCAAGGTCGGCTTGATAATGGCCGCTTCCCCTGTAGCCACCCTGTTTGTGGCTCCTCTGAGCGGCACCCTCTCAGATCGCTTCGGGACGAGAGTTTTTGCCGTTTGTGGCATGTGCATCGCTGCCCTGGGCCTCTTTCTCATGAGCGGCTTGGACGCCTCCGCCGACGCCTGGGACATCATCTGGCGTCTGGTTCTCATTGGTGCGGGAGTGGCCATGTTCCAGAGTCCAAACAACAGCGCCGTCATGGGAAGCGTTCCCCCGTGGCACCTGGGTATTGCCTCAGGGGTACTGGCCGCTATGCGTAATGTGGGCATGGTGCTCGGAATAGCTGTCGCCGGGGCTGTACTGTACAACGTTGCTCCCATTGCCGCATCTCTGCATCCGGGTTACTTTAGCCCCGCCGAGATACAGGAGTTTCTGGACGGTTTGCGCTGGGCCTACATATCGGGTGCGGGACTGGCTGGGATCGCTGCCCTGACCTCTCTTTTGGCAGTGGATCGAGGGGGACAAGCCTCGACCGAAAGCTTGCCTACGAAGACCTAGGGGCTCTTCTGAGCTCTTGGGGACAGAGCGTTTCAGTGGCTTGACGGCCTATCTGATAACCTCTACACCCATGTAGGGGCGCAGTGCTTCGGGGACCGCCACGCTGCCATCGTGCTGCTGGTAGTTCTCCAGAACAGCGATGAGGACACGGGGCAAGGCCACTCCAGAGCCATTCAGGGTGTGGACAAACTGGGGCTTTTCGCCCAACTGGGGCCGGTAGCGGATATTGGCCCGGCGGGCCTGAAAATCGCTGCAATTGCTGCAGGAGCTTACCTCTAACCATTCAAAACAACCAGGGGCCCATACTTCAATATCATAGGATTTGGTGGCGGCAAATCCCAGGTCGCCGCTACAAAGCTGGAGTACCCGAGAGGGAAGGCCCAGCTTCTGGCAAACCTCCTCGGCATCCCCTACCATCCTCTCCAGCTCCTCATCCGAGCTATCAGGCTCAGTGAATTTGTAGAGTTCCACTTTATCGAATTGATGTCCTCTCTTGATCCCTCTGGTATCCTTGCCCGCCGACATACTCTCGCGGCGGAAGCAGGCGGTGTAGGCGACATAGTGCAAAGGCAAGGTGCCCGGCTCCAGGATCTCATCGCGGTGTAGATTGGTCACCGGCACCTCAGCAGTGGGCACCAACCACAAATCGTCCTCCGCATCGTGATAGAGATTGTCGGCGAACTTGGGCAAGTTTCCCGACCCAAACATGCATTCCTGCTTCACCACAAACGGAGGATAGACCTCGGTATAGCCATGCTCACTGATGTGGAGGTCAAGCATAAAGGCGATGAGCGCCCTTTGCAGCTTAGCCCCCAAGCCCCTGAGCACATAGAACCGACTCCCCGATATCTTCACCCCTCGCTCGAAGTCTATGATGCCCAGCTTCGGCCCCATATCCCAGTGAGGAAGGGGCTTATAGTCGAATTCTCGAATCTCACCCCAGCTTCGCACCACCACGTTCTCGCTTTCGTCAACGCCGAGGGGAACAGTGGGATGTACAAGGTTGGGAATTCGGAGCAAAAGGTCGTTTAGCTCCTCTTCATTGCGGCTAATTTCGTAGTCCAGAGACTTAATTTGCTCGCCTGTGTCCCTCATTTCAGCGAGGAGCTCCGCGGGTTTCTCCTGCATCTGGCCGATCTCCTTGCTGGCCTGCTTCCGTCTTGCTCTAAGACCCTCCACCTCCTGTATCAGCCGCCGCCTCTCCTCATCAAGACTGAGGATTTCATCGAGGGCCGCGGCTTCTCCGCGCTTGGCCAGTGAATCCCGCACAAGCTCCGGGTTTTGGCGGATCAATTGAAGGTTGAGCATTGTCGTTACTTCTCTTTAGCTCTTAGCTGTGGAAACAGGATGACCTCTCTTATCGATCGCTGGTTGGTTAGGGCCATCACCAGCCTATCGATGCCTACCCCCAACCCCCCTGTGGGCGGCATGCCATGCTCCAAGGCAGTGAGGAAATCCTCATCCAGCCTCTCCACCTCCTCGTCCCCCATCAGGCTGCGCAAGCGCTCCTGTTCTTCAAAGCGGTTTCTCTGCTCTGCGGGATCATTGAGCTCGGTGAAGGCATTGGCGACCTCTATCCCCCCGATAAAACCCTCGAACCTCTCCACCAGCCGCGGGTCATCGGGCTTGGTCTTTGCCAGTGGAGATGTCTCAACAGGGTAGTCGAGAACGAAGGTGGGCTGAATCAAGGTAGGCTCGACAAACGTGGAGAGGAGCTTGTCAACCAGCCGACCCCAACTCATGTTCTCCTCCACCTCTACGCCCAACCTCATGACCTCCCCTCGCAGGGAGGGCAAATCGCGATATCTCTGGTCGAGGAAATCAAAGCCGCATTTCTCACGCAACTCATCCTGAAGATTGACCCTGCGCCAGGGAGGGGAAAGGTTGATAACGCTTTCACCGAAAGAGACTTCATGGCTGCCCAGAACCTCCTGGGCGACATGGTATACCATCTGCTCCACCATTTCCATGACATCGTTATAGTCAGCGTAGGCCTCATAACTCTCGAGCATAGTGAATTCAGGGTTGTGTTTGATAGAGACGCCTTCGTTGCGGAAGATGCGCCCGATCTCGTAGACCTTGTCCAGTCCGCCGATGATCAAGCGCTTGAGATGGAGTTCGGTGGCAATGCGCAGGTAAAGGTCCTGCCCCAGGGCATGATGATGAGTAGAGAAAGGGCGGGCCATTGCACCAGCGGCTACAGGGAGCAGCACCGGCGTCTCCACCTCAATGAACCCACGCTCATCAAGAAAGCGGCGTATAGCGGCGATCAAGCGGCTGCGTATGACGAAGATATGTCTGGCTTCCTCATTGGAGATGAGGTCTAGATATCTTTGGCGATAGCGCTTCTCCACGTCCGTGAGCCCGTGCCATTTCTCAGGCAACGGCTGAAGCGACTTGGCCAGCATAGCGAAATCAGAGGCCTCAACAGTAATCTCGCCGCTACGTGTCCTGAAGACCTTGCCACTGACCCCGATGATGTCGCCAATGTCGAAATCATGGAGATACTCATATTTCTCCCCACTGAGGCGGTTCTTGCGGAAGTACACCTGGATTTTGCCCGAGCCATCTCTGAGATCAAGAAAGGTTGCCTTCCCCATAGATCGATGAGCAACGATACGGCCAGCAACACGTACTTCAGGGCCTTCCGCGTTATTCCTCTCCTGCTCTTGGAAAAGGATTGCCGCCTCTTGGGTAGTGTGAGTGCGGCGGTAGCGGTGGGGGTAGGGGTCAATGTTGTGGCTGCGAATCCTGCTGAGCTTGGCCAGGCGTTGCTCGGTTATCGCTTCTTTCCTGTCCGCCATCTCATGAGCCTGATTACAATGGTCAAGGGATTACCCTTCCCTGCCCTTACTCTATTGCGATCACCTGTAGCTTGAGCGTGCCTGCCGGAGCCTCGGCCTCAACCTCATCACCCACCCGCTTGCCCAGCAAGGCGCTGCCCACCGGGGACTCGTTGGAAATCCTCCCCTCGTTGGGACTGGCCTCCGCACTGCCAACGATAGTATAGTTTTCCTCTTCCCCGTCTGGGTTGCGAACCCTGACCTTTGAGCCAAGCCTAACAAATGATGAGGGAGACTTCCCCTCCTTAATCAGCGTAGCGCTTTTGATCATGTTTTCCAGGGTGAGAATCCGTCCCTCGACAAAGGCCTGCTCGTTCTTGGCATCGTCATACTCGGCATTGTCAACGGTACCGCCCAACTCCTTTGCCATATGAATCTGCTCGGCAACCTGCGGACGCCGTACAGTCTCCAGGTGATCTAGTTCTGCCTTCAGCTTCTCCAACCCCTCAGGCGTAAGAAAGGTTTCCTTCTGTACCATCTCCCTCTCCTCCAACCATGTAAAAAAGACCGAGAGCCAGCCAACGGTCAGTCACCTGCCTCTCGATTATTGGTCGCCTATTATAACGGAATTTTCCCCAATTGTAAAGAGCACCTTCGCGCTCTCCTTGACACACGTACTCAAGTAAGGCACAATATGAATTTGCGGGTATCGTCAAGGGAAGCAACTGGCAGCCACAACAGAAGTGAGACAACAGGAGTCTGGCAAGCCAGGCCGTGGGTTCGTCTAGTAGTGAGGGAGCGGCCATGGAAGTGATGCAGGCCATAAAGGAAAGAAGAAGTATTCGCAAATATAGAACTGACCCGGTAAGCGATGAAGCTATTGACACAGTCTTGGATGCCGCTAGATGGGCTCCATCCTGGGCAAACACCCAGTGCTGGAGGTTTGTCGTAGTGCGCGACCCTGAAATCAGGGCGAGGCTGGCAGGTGCTCTAAGAGCCGTGGCCCCCGGCAAAGAGAATCGAGCGGCTGCTGCTATGAAGAGCGCTCCTGTTGTTATCGTGGCCTGCGCTGAACTCGGCAAGTCGGGCTATTACAAAGGGGAGCAGATGACGGAGAAGGGCGACTGGTTCATGTTTGATGTAGCGTTAGCAATGCAGAACTTGGCTCTGGCAGCGCATGCCATAGGCTTGGGCACGGTACACGTGGGCCTGTTCGACGCCAAAGAGGTCGCCAAGGTCCTGGAGGTCCCCTCAGATGTTGCAGTCGTAGAGATGACCCCCTTGGGCTATCCCGACGAGGAGCCGGCAGCGCCTCGCAGGAAAGAGCTCGCTGAGATCGTATTCCATGGGAATTATGGCAGGGAACAGTTGTAGATAAGCGAGGATAGAGTGGGTAATGACAGAGGTAGGTTATGAGTTCGGTTGTTAAGAAGCGGCGTAAGAAGATGAGCAAGCACAAACACCGCAAACTGTTGAAAAAGACCAGGTGGCAGAGACGGCATTGATGCATGGGGAGAGGGTCAAAAAGTCGTTATCGGGTTAACAAAGGCTATGTGGGATGTGGAATGTTATCGGTCAGCCCGGGGCTTTAGAGTTGCTGAGGCACAGCCTTGAGAGTGATCGTCTCGCTCATGCCTACCTGTTTGTGGGACAGCCCCACGTGGGCAAGACAACTCTAGCTACAAATCTGGCGCAGGCGCTAAACTGTGAGCAAGGGAAGCAGCCCTGTGGACAGTGTGCGGCTTGTCTCCGCATCGCAGCAGGGAAGCACGCCGATGTTCAAACAATCAGGCGCCTGCCCGATGCTAGCTCCGGCGAAGCTGGCCCCAAGAAAGAGATCGCCATCGGGCAGATAAGAGAGTTGCACCAGGCTGCCGCACTGCAACCCTATGAGGGTAAGCACCGTGTCTTTATCATCGATGGTGCTGAACACCTAAACGAAGAATCGGCCAATTGCTTGCTCAAAACACTGGAGGAGCCACCTCCCCAGGTCCTCATCATCCTACTTACAGTGAATGATGTCAGGCTATTGACCACGATCGTTTCTAGATGCCAGCGGGTTGAACTTCCTCCAGTCCCTGCCCAAACCATAGAACAGGAGTTGATCGAACACCGGCAGATAGAACCTGATAGAGCCAAAGTCTTGAGCAGGCTCTGCCGCGGCGGCATCGGCTGGGCAGTTTCCGCCTCACTCGATGATAAGCTTCTCCAAGAACGCTCTCTGAGGTTAGCTGAGCTTCAAGGTCTTGCTACTGCCGGCCTTGAGCAACGGTTTGACTTCGCTGCCAAGTTAGCAGCACAATTCAGCAGGAGCCGTGACTCCGCCGAGGAGATACTCAGACTATGGCTGGAGTGGTGGCGAGACCTACTACTGGTCAAGGAAGGATGCACAGAGTTCATCACAAACGTCGATCAGGAGATGACGCTCCATCAACAGTCACAGCACTACAGCCTGACCGAGATCAGGCACTTCATCGAAGCTGTTCGAGCAGCTTTGGGGCAACTAGAGCAGAACGCAAATCCACGCCTTGTGTTGGAAGTTTTGATGCTGAGCATCCCCAATAGAGAAGAGGAAAGGGCAAAGCGCCCCAGCGCTTAGGTTTGTTGAGATGACTGAGATCGTAGGCGTCCGGTTCAAGAGAGCAGCACAGATATACTACTTCGACCCCTCAGATTTCAAGCTTGAGATCGGTGACAACGTAGTCGTCGAGACCACTCGTGGTCTGGCAATGGGTAAGGTCGTGATCACCCCCAAGGAGGTAGCTCCCAGTGAGGTAGGCGAACCTTTGAAGGCCGTCCTGCGTCAAGCGCAGCCCGATGACCTAGAGCGAGCGGAGGGAATGAAGGATAAGGAGAGTGAGGCGTTAGCCAAGTGCGAGGAGCTAGTGGCAAAATTACAACTCCCTATGGACCCTCTAGCCGCAGAGTACAACCTAGACGGCAGCCACCTCACCATCTGCTTCAAGTCCGAGAAAAGGGTTGACTTCCGCACCTTGCTGCGTGAGCTCTCCGCCTCCCTGAAAACCCGCGTCGAACTACGCCAAGTAGGTGCTCGCGATGCTGCCAAGCTGGTTGGCGGCATGGGCAGATGCGGCTGCTCCCTATGTTGCGCAACCCACTTGTCCAAGTTCGAACCCATTTCTATGAGAATGGCCAGGGAGCAGGATCTGCCCCTCAATCCCGCAAATATCTCCGGTGTCTGCGGCCGACTGCTCTGCTGCCTAGCTTATGAGAACGAGCAATACCGCAGTATGAAGCAGAAGCTACCCAAGCCGGGGAAGCATGTCACCACAAAGGTCGGTGAGGCTAAGGTGATCGGCTCTAACCCGCTTAAGGAAACTGTCATTGTCCAGCTCGAGAGCGAAGCGACTCTGGAACTGCCTCTCTCCGAGATCGAACCCCCTAGCAACAACAGGCAACAATAGGCAACATTTTCATCCTTTTGGACGCAAAAGGCCGCCAAAGTATTGCATTACCATGCAAGATGTGTTATCTTTTCCCTCGCTGGTCTACTCAGGTCAGTGAAAGGGGTGATGTGGATTCCACATTATGGAAACCGAGTTATTGTCCGTGGATGATATAACCAGGATACTTAGGATCAGTAAAGTCACTGCGCAAAGGTGGTGCCGCGACCGAAGGCTTCCTGCGGCAAAGATCGGCAAATCGTACCGGATCAGGAAAGAGGATCTGGACAGGTGGTACGAGGGGAAGCTTTTGGATCATACAATGGCTGAGCACTAGGCTCCTTGAGCCTGTAGCAGGTTGGATTTTGACCACCACCCAAGCGGGGGTGGTTAATTTTTGTGCCTCAAATACTAGAAGGGGGTGAGAACAATGCACCTGATTATCGATGGCTACAGTGGTGATTCCCAGAAAATGGAGGATGTTGATTTCATCTACCAACTCTTGGATGCTTATCCCTCGAAAATCGGGATGACAAAGATCTCTCCCCCAAAGGTTTCCAAGTACATCGGCTCCAAACCCGAAGATTGGGGCGTCTCTGCTTTTGTCCTTATCGCGGAGAGCCATATTAGCATCCACACTTTCCCCGAGCGTTCCTACCTCAATATCGACATCTTCTCCTGCAAGGAGTTTGACGCCGAGCAAGTCATTAGAGACCTTCAGCAAAAATTTGGCTTGGCCGAAGTCAGGAGCTATATTATCAATCGAGGTCTGGAATACTACAATAATCAACGGCCCTCCTTGGTGTTGGACTCCGCAAGTAGCGGGTGATTCGACTCAATCGCCGGAACAGACAACGTGAGCCATGATCTATTCCATCCCCCAAGGGCCTTCGCTGGCGTGCATCCACAGGTCATGACCTTGGATGAGGCGAAGGTGGTGATCCTACCTGTCCCCTACGATAGCACCACGGAGTACAAGAGCGGTACCAGGGAGGGACCTCGGGCGATCATCGATGCCTCACAATACCTTGAGCTATACGACACTGAACTGGATAGAGAGATCAGCGAAGTGGGGATTCACACCCTCCCTGAAGTTCAACCCCTGATGAGCGGACCTGAACCGATGTTGGAGCGGGTCTACCAGATAGCGAGTGACCTGCTTGATAAAGGCAAGCTTCTGGCGATGTTGGGCGGCGAGCATTCCCTTACTCTGGGCATGGTTAGAGCCTTTCGGGAGAAATACCCTGAACTCTCAGTACTGCACCTGGATGCTCACGCCGATCTACGCGACCAATATCAGGGGACAAAATACAGCCATGCTTGCGTCATGCGCCGGGTCTGGGAGCTTTGCCCCGTCGTCCACGCGGGCGTCCGCAGCATGAGCCAGGAGGAACACCGATTCCTGGTACAGCGCAAAATCAAGCCGGCTTATGCCGAAGCCTTAACCAGCCCGGACTTTGTAGCCCGGGTTGTCTCCACCCTCTCGCCACAGGTATATATCTCGATCGACCTCGATGTACTCGACCCCTCAATCATGTCAGCGGTGGGCACCCCTGAACCTGGGGGCTTGAGCTGGCAACAGGTGTTGGAGCTACTACGCGCAGTGGCCAGCGGCAGACAAATCGTCGGCTTCGACCTGGTGGAACTCTGCCCCCGAGAGGGTCCAAGCTCCTGCGCCTTCCTTGCTGCCAAACTGGCCTACAAACTTATGGGATATGCCACATCCGCCTAAACCCTTACAAAGTTATGACTACATGTCCCTTTTTGAGCCCTTTTTCGACATAGCTATGAGCCTCGGCAGTCTGTTCCAACGGATAGCGTCTATCTATGACCGATTTTATCTTTCCCGCCTCAACAAGCTCTTTGAGGAAAATTAAATCTTCCTTTTTTGGGATTGCCATCGCACATATTACTTTCTTGCTGCCTATCATTTTAGTCCTTAGCATTTGGACAAGCTGTCTCATCCCAAAGCTGGCTAAAAGATAGCGTCCGTTTTGCTTTAGCGAGCTTTTACAACGTGAAAACGAACTCTTGCCTAATATGTCAAAAATAAGATCATAGGTCTCGCCGCTTTGGGTAAAATCCTCTTTAGTGTAATCAATTACCTTATCAGCTCCCAGAGATTTCACCAATTCTAATCTCGGGGTACTGCATACCCCGGTAACTTCTGCTCCAAAATACTTGGCAAGCTGGACCGCAGCTGAACCTATCCCTCCAGAAGCTCCATTGATAAGGACTTTTTGTCCGCTCTGAATATTTACTTTTCTAAGGAAATTCAACGCCATTAATGCCCCATAAGGAACGGCAGTGGCTTCCTCATAGGTCATATTGGCCGGTTTTATTGCCACCAACCCATCTTCAGGCATACATAGATACTCGGCATTAGCACCCATGCTCATACCGCGATATCCAAAAACTTGGTCACCTTCTTTAAATAGTTTTACATCTTTGCCTACGGATTCAATTTCCCCTGCTAACTCAGCCCCTAGTATTTTTATTCTTGGTTTTCTGAAACCAAACATTATTCGCACGGGGAGCCAGAGGGGCATAGGCATCGTGAACTTGCGAGGGGAGATTTTTTTGAAATTTCGGACTTGAATATCCCCGTAATTTACTGGTGTCGCATATACTCTTATCAGTATTTCATTGTCCTTGGGAGTAGGTTTTTCTACCTCTTTTAGTTCAAGAACATCAGGTGGTCCGTATTCTGTGTATACAATCGCTTTCATGATTTTCCTCCTAATTTGTCAGGTTTTGTTATTATGTTCCACAGTGATGACTACATTTCCCTTTTTGTGTCCTTTTTCGACATACCTGTGCGCCTCGGCAATTTGTTCCAACGGATAGCTTCTATCTATGACCGATTTTATCTTTCCTGCCTCAATAAGCTCTTTGATGAAGATTAAATCTTCAGTT